>SLCQ01000162.1 GCA_007125745.1 Nitrincola sp. | reverse complement strand
TGGCGACCTTGGCTTTATGAAGGGCATCAACAAGCCGATTTTATTTGGCAAACCACCGCCAATACGGATCGATTTGAACCAAAATTTAGTTTTGTCCCACTATCGATCGGCACCTTTAAAGCCGCCTTCTATGCACTATTGTTTGCGATCCCACTGGCAATTCTAGCCGCTATTTACACGGCCTGTTTCTTACCCGAATCGACACGTGCTTGGATCAAACCAGCCGTCGAATTAGCCGAAGCCTTCCCTACAGTCGTGCTAGGATTTATTGCAGGGATGCTATTGGCGCCCTTGATTGAACTGCATCTCGCTAGGGTATTAAGTCTATTGATTTTCACTCCCTTGCTACTGATGCTGTTTTACATGCTACTTCATCGCCTCTATATACACATTAAAGGCCAGCCTCCGACTTCGAACCTGCTACTCATGCTGATGCTGTTACTCGTAACGTTGTTGATCAGCAGTGGGCTAGGTCATCAACTCGAAGTCTTTTTCTTTCAAGGTGATTTAGTGGAATGGTTCAATCAACGCGGCATCGATTATCGTCAACGTAACGGCTTAGTGATTGGTCTAGTGATGGGGTTTGCGATCATGCCCGTGATCTATTCATTAACAGAAGATGCGCTGATCAGCGTTCCCGAAAGCTTAAGACAAGGTGCTATGGCACTCGGCGCCAGCCCTTGGCAAGCGGTGGTAAAGGTAGTACTTCCGACAGCGGCGGCGGGCGTGTTTGCCGCCGTCATGATTGGCTTTGGTCGTGCCTTAGGTGAAACCATGATCTTATTGATGGCCAGTGGCAATAGCCCTATCAGTGATTTTAGTCTGCTTGAAGGGATGCGTTCTTTAGCCGCTAATCTTGCCATTGAAGCACCCGAAGCGATGCAGGGTTCCACTCACTATCGTGTATTGATCTTATCGGCAACCTTACTCTTTATACTGACATTTTTGATGAATACTCTGGCCGCTTTGGTGCGTGAAAACCTGTACCGCCGTTATCGCCGTTATTGAGGACTAGATGCTAAAAAACCTTTTTGCTAGACAGCCTTATACTACTCAAGATCAGCACTGGCTTTGGTTAAGCGGTTCAATGCTCCTTATTTGCATGCTTTTAGTGGCCTCGTTGCTATTTCTGATTGGCGTACAAGGTTTAAGTTTTTTTTGGCCGAGTGATGGAGACGAGGCTGTATGGACGCGTTTCTTTCACAATATTGGCTTATTTTTAACGCAAGCTCCTACGGATCATAATCAGTCAGGCGGTATCTTTCCGGCGCTCTTCGGTACCGTCACCATGGTGCTGTTAATGACCCTGTTTGTGACCCCTATTGGCGTACTGTCTGCGGTCTACTTAAGCGAATTTGCCACACAAAATAGCGTTACTCGTCTTTTACGTATTGCGATTTACAATTTAGCGGGAGTGCCTTCCATCGTCTTTGGTGTGTTTGGTTTAATCTTTTTTGTTTACATTCTGGGCGGTAGCATTGATCAGTTATTCTTTTCAGACAGCTTACCGGCACCCACTTACGGCACCCCTGGTCTAATTTGGGTCTCCTTGACCCTTGCCTTACTGACACTGCCCGTTGTGATTGTCGCTACTGAGGAAGGGCTATCTAGAATTCCAGAAGACTACCGAAGTGGTTGTCTCGCGTTGGGCGCAACTCAGTCAGAAATGCTTTGGAAAGTGGTGTTGCCTCTGACTACCCCCGCCATGTTAACCGGTGTTATCTTGGCTATTGCCAGAGCCGCAGGAGAAGTCGCCCCTCTAATGCTGGTGGGAGTGGTGAGAAGCGCACCCGAACTCCCTATCGACAGCCAATTTCCTTTTTTACACTTGGACCGCAACGTCATGCATCTGGGGTATCATATTTTTGATTTAGGGATGCAAAGCCCAGCCGGTAGCGATGTCATGCCCATCGTGTTTGCCGCCTCATTGGTATTGATCACGCTAGTTTTGATGCTTAACTTAACCGCCATCATTATTCGACAAGGATTACGTCGGCGCTTTCAACACTATAACCAACACCCATAACACACGAATAGCCATGAGATTTCGGATATGACACCCGCTAAAATTGAAATAGAGAATCTAAGCCTCACATTCGCTGATCGGCAGGTGTTAAATCAGATCAACCTTAACATACCCGCTAATCAAGTCACCGCATTGATCGGTGCGTCAGGTTGTGGCAAGTCAACCTTACTGAAATGCATTAATCGTTTAAACGATTTAAAGCCCCAGTGTGACATTGATGGCGCTATTCGCATCGATCATGAAGACATCTATCAAAAAAGCTACGATGTGACTGACTTACGCCGCAAGGTGGGCATGGTGTTTCAGGTACCAAACCCTTTTCCCACCTCTATCTACGAAAACGTAGTGTTTGGTCTAAAACTCTTAGGGGTTCGTAAACGTCATCACTTACATGAAGCCGCTGAAAAGTCGCTACGACAAGCCGCGCTATGGGATGAAGTCAAAGATCAACTCAATCAAAATGCTTTACAGCTGTCAGGTGGACAACAGCAACGCTTAGTGATCGCTAGAGCTTTAGCGGTAGAACCTAATATTTTAATGCTGGATGAGCCGGCATCCGCCTTAGATCCTATCTCTACCCTAAAAATTGAAGAGCTGATCACAGAACTGAAACAAACCTATACTATTCTGTTAGTGACGCATAATATGCATCAAGCGGCTAGAGTATCTGACTTTACGGCGTTTCTGGACCAAGGGCGCATTATGGAAACTGGTCAAACCCGAGATATTTTTACCAATCCTCGTCGTAAAGCGACCGAAGACTACATCACGGGTCGATATGCATAGCGTTCAATCACAATAAGAATATATCGAGGTGTTCAGCATGCACGATGCAATGGAAGGTTTTTCGCGTCACATTTCACAACAGTTTAACCATGAACTTGAAGGCATTCGTACAGAGATGCTGGCGATGGGCGGTATCGTTGAACGTCAGGTGCATGATGCCATCACAGCGCTGACCAAAAACGATATTCAACTTGCGGAAGAGTCGAAACGTTTAGATCAACAAACCAACCAGATGGAACTGAGCATTGATGATCAGTGCACCAAAATGATCGCCATACGCCAGCCAACCGCCAGTGACCTGCGTCTAATTGTCTCTATTAGTCGCTCGGTGTCTGACTTGGAGCGCATCGGTGATGAGGCCAGCCGAATCTGTAAACATGCGATCGATATATACAACAGTGGCGAAAACCCAAAAGGGTATCATGAAGCTCGTCATATTGGGGCGTTAGTCTCTGGCATGATCAATGATGTATTAACCGCCTTTGCCAGACGAGACCTGGCAATGGCCTACCGCGTTGCTAAGCAGGATATTCGTGTCGATACCGAATACCGCACGGCCATGCGCACACTCGTCACCTACATGATGGAAGACCCTGCCTCTATTTCGGGTGTGCTGAATGTGATGTGGGTGTTACGAAGCCTTGAGCGGATTGGTGATCATGCACGTAATTTAGCGGAGCACTTAATCTATCAGGTCAGCGGTACCGACGTGCGCCATCAAACCTTGAAAAGCATCAAGCAGACCTTGCGTGATGACTCTCCGGATGATGAAGACGATCTCAATCCCAACAGCGAATAACCCTGATATTGATACGATTAAATCGATTCAGGCAAGTCAATAAAAATGCTACAATCTGCGATTATTTTTCAACGCGGACTGACTTGACTTGAATCGATCCACTGCTCATCACCATCCCGTTTGGCAACGCATCCAAAGACGACCCGCCATCCCTATGCATTGGCGCCCGTGGTTGTGTGAGCGAGGGTCACTGACACAGCAGTTACGTCTTGCCAGTCAGAAGCAGTTTGAAGTCGATCTATTGAAGCTCTATTGGGCTCAACCTACGCGTGCCGAGTCCTTATCTTTAAATATACCTTACAGGCAACGCTCCTTAATTCGTGAAGTGCATCTGTGTGGTGATGGTCAACCTTGGGTTTTTGCAAGATCGATCATACCCTCCGCAACACTTCAAGGCGATGACCGTAGGCTCATTGTGTTAGGCAACCGATCTTTGGGAAGTCTGCTTTTTAGTGATCCTAGCATCCGCCGAGGTCCGATAGAGGTCGCGCAAGTGATGCATAACAATCAGCTTTGCTGGGCTCGCCGTTCAGTATTCAAACTACAGCAAGGACCGATTCTAGTCATCGAAACCTTTTTACCAAGCATGGCATCGATTATCTACCCTTCGTTAAAAGACAACCACTATGCTTAGATGTTTGACTACCAAAGCACATACTTATGTTCGTTTAACCCGTTTAGATCGCCCTATTGGCACCCTGTTACTGCTTTGGCCCACCCTCTGGGCCTTATGGATTGCCAGTGAAGGAGTGCCGACACCGCAACTGCTGATCATTTTTACACTGGGGGTTCTGCTCACCCGTTCTGCAGGTTGTGTAATTAACGATTATGCCGATCGACGCATCGATGGACATGTTAAACGTACAGCAACTCGTCCTTTGGCAACCGGTGAAGCAACCGCCAAAGAAGCGATTGTTTTGTTTGTGGTGTTGATGTTGATCGCCTTCGTGTTGGTCGTATTGTTTACCAACACCTTCACCATCTTGATGTCACTCATAGGTGTTGCACTGGCCTTCTGCTATCCTTTTATGAAGCGCTACACCTACTACCCGCAATTGGTACTCGGTGCCGCCTTTGGCTGGGCGATACCGATGGCATTTACCGCCGCCACAGACGCATTACCGCTAGTAGCTTGGTTGCTGTATCTAGCCAAACTGATATGGACCGTCGCTTATGACACCCAGTATGCCATGGTAGATCGTGATGATGATTTAAAAATTGGCGTTAAATCGACGGCGGTCCGTTTTGGTCAAGCCGATCGATTGATTATTGGCATGATGCAAGTGACCGTGATCCTACTGATGATCTGGATGGGTAGCTTATTGAATATGTCAGGCTGGTACTACACGGGTCTGGCGGTTGCCGCAGGCTGTTTTATCTACCAACAGCTATTAACCTGGGACCGAAGCCGTGACGGATGCTTTAAGGCATTTCTAAATAACCATCTAGCGGAATTGGCGGTGTTAGTCGGTATTGTTCTACATTACGCCGCATAAAATAACGAATACTGTACTTTTTTGCCCACTTGTCATATTAATGTAACAAAAAAGACTTGTAATAAGCCCACGACTTAATTCAGCTATGGAGTGATTTCATGTCGGTTGCAAAGCGTGTGCTAATAGTGGATGACGAAGCCCCCATC
>SLCQ01000174.1 GCA_007125745.1 Nitrincola sp. | reverse complement strand
CTTCGAGTTGAACAAGTCCTTGTTGTAGTTGTTGGTAGCAACGCTCAAGCGCATCCAGATGACGTCTTCTGGCCATAAAGCCACCTTCAGTGGTGTTACTAAAGCCAATACAGGTTTTCAGATGTTCCCGCAATAGCTCTATGCCCTGCCCGTGCTTTGCTGATAAGGCGATAAGTGAGTGGTCACTTTCGTTTTGAATATGGGGTGATTCTGCCTGTAAGTCGATCTTATTACGAATCACTGTGATTTTACTGGCATCGTTTAATTGAACGACAAATTCAGGCCATATCTCAGCTGGTGTTTGTGCATGCGTCTCGCTACTGTCGACCACCATCAGAATCCGGTCGGCTTTATGGATCTCCTGCCACGCGCGATCGATACCGATACGCTCTACTTGATCTGGCGCATCTCGAAGGCCTGCGGTATCGATAATGTGCAGCGGCATACCGTCGATATGAATATGCTCACGAAGCACATCACGTGTTGTACCGGCAATATCCGTGACAATAGCGGTTTCACGCCCAGCTAAGGCGTTCAGTAAGCTAGACTTGCCCGCATTGGGTTTACCTGCGATCACGACTTGCATACCTTCTCGCATTAAACTGCCTTGATGGGCCTCGGCTTGAACCGCTTTTAGATCGTCGATAATTTCGAGTAAGTCCTGTTGTACCTTGCCATCGGCTAGAAAATCGATCTCTTCTTCTGGAAAGTCGATAGCGGCTTCAACATAGATTCTTAGCTGAATTAAACGTTCAACTAATGCCTGAATGCGTGCAGAGAAAACTCCTTGTAGCGATCGCATAGCGCACTGTGCTGCTTGCTCTGATGTACTATTGATCAGATCAGCAATAGCTTCGGCTTGGGCTAGGTCAATCTTGTCGTTCAAAAAGGCACGCTCAGAAAATTCACCAGGACGTGCCGGGCGTGCACCCAGAGCAATAACACGTTTGAGTAGAAAGTCCATCACAACGGGTCCACCATGTGCCTGAAGTTCTAATACATCTTCACCTGTAAAAGAGTTTGGACCCGGAAAATATAACGCGATGCCTTGATCAATAACCTGGTGATCCTCAGCGAAAAACTGACCATAATGTGCATAGCGAGGTTTGGGGGATAGATGTAAAACCTGCTCAGCGATGGTCAGTGCCAGCGGACCAGATACCCTAACGATACCGACACCGCCTCTTCCTGGCGCAGTTGCCTGGGCTGCAATGGTATCTTTGCTCGAATCTATCATCGGATATCCTCTGGATTAGTAACCAATCAACAAAAAAGACTCCAATAGGAGCCTTTTTGTTCTATCTGAAACCAGCCTAGCTAGCCTCTTTTTTCTTATCTTCGTTTTCGATTTGACGTGTAATGTACCACTGTTGTGCGATCGACAAGATGTTGTTCACTAACCAGTACAATACTAGACCCGCTGGGAACCAGAGGAAGAAGAAAGTGAAAACGATCGGTAGCATTTTCATGATCTTCGCCTGCATAGGATCTGGCGGTGTTGGGTTTAACTTCTGTTGCAGGAACATCGTCACACCCATCAGAATTGGCAGAATGAAGTAAGGATCCATTACTGACAAATCTTGGATGTACCAGAAGAAAGGTGCGTGACGTAATTCAACTGATTCCATCAATACCCAGTAGAGTGCGATAAACACTGGCATCTGTGCAAGGATCGGTAGACAGCCGCCCAGAGGATTGATCTTCTCTTTCTTATAGAGCTTCATCATCTCTTGAGACATCTTCTGGCGGTCATCGCCATAGAGCTCTTTCATGCGCATCATTTCTGGACCAAATTTACGCATTTTGGCCATTGAGCGGAAAGCTTTTGCGTTCAATTGGAAGAGTGCTGCTTTCACGACAATGGTAATACCGATAATCGCCAAGCCCCAGTTACCCACAAAGCTCTGGATAAAGGTGAGTAACCAGTAAAGCGGGTAAGCAATCCACCATAACCAGCCGTAATCAACCGTTAGTTTTAGGTTGGGTGCAGTGTCAGCAAGTTGCTCTTGATCTTTAGGTCCAACAAATAAAGTAGCGCTCACTTCGGTGCTTTGGTTTGGCGCCACTTCAAATGCAGGAGCTAAGAAACCTGCAATATAGTCATTGTTCACACGACGTGTTTGGAAGGTATTTTGTTGACCAGCTTGAGGTACCCAAGCCGTTACAAAATAGTGTTGACTGAAAGCGACCCAGCCATCTTCACTGGTTTGGTTAAAGTTGCCACGATCCATGTCTCTGAAGGAGACTTTCTCATACTTGTTATCTTCTGTAGAGAAAATTGCACCCAAGTAAGAGGCCATACCAATGGAAGTTGTGCTGGTTGGATCTTCACTGCGATCGCGTTTTAACTGGCCGAACAAGGTTGCTCGGAAAGGTTCAGCACTCTGGTTATTAACGATATAATCCATGCCTACACGGTAACTACCACGCTCAAATCGATAGCGCTTAATTATCTCGATACCCGCGTCGGTTGTGTAGGTTAGATCAACCACCAAATTATCTTGATCATCTAGATAATAGTCTGTTGAACTGGCTTGAAAAATGGGTCGTCCATCTGGACTTGCATCAGGACCATCACGTCCAACAAGACCACTCTGTGCAACATATACACGGTTTACATTTTGCTCTAGCAGAACAAACGGCTCATCTGAGCCAAGACGTGCTAAATGTTGTGGTAGTGCTGCATGGACGATATCCCCTCCTCTGGTATCAATAATGATGTCCAAAACATCTGTACGTACACGTACTTGTTTTGCATCACTACTTACCGTTTCAACCGTAGAGGGAGTTGTAGGATCTGCTGCCGCTGGAATATCTCCAGCAGTATCACTTTCACTCGGCAAATCAGAAGCAACGTCAGTATCAGTGATTGGACTGATGGTGCTCGTTGATACCTGAGGTGTCGTAGCAGGTTGATTGTAGTCCTGATTCCACTGTAAAAATACTAAGTAGGTAATCAGTGCCAAGGCTGAGAGTAAAATAACTCGCTGTACATCCATCGCGATAAACCATTAGTTGTCATTTTGGGCATTAGAAGCTTTTCGTTCCAGTCGGGACCAGCCACGCTCAATAAGACTATGCAGTTGCCTGTTATCAAGAGTGTCTATTCCTTTGCGTGCCAGAATGATGATATCAACATTTGGGAGCTGATGCTGACGCAAACGAAAAGATTCGCGAATAATATGTCGAATGTGACTACGATTAACAGCCCGACGGACATTTTTTTTGGAAATAACAAAACCCAATCGGGGATGACCAAGTTCGTTTGGGCGGGCAAGAATCAACAGAGAAGGGTCAGAGACCTTTAGAGTGGCTCTGTCGAATACCCTTTTGAAGTCCCCGGGGGTTAACAGTCTTAACGCCCGGGGGTATCCGAATTCGGCCATTCAGTCGGTAGCCGCGTGACTGATTAAACAGTCAGGCTTTTGCGACCTTTGGCGCGACGACGATTAAGTACTTGACGGCCATTTTTAGTCGCCATGCGTGCACGGAAACCGTGAGTACGTACGCGTTTCAGTACGCTTGGTTGAAATGTTCTTTTCATTGCCCAGTCCTGCTTACGTTATATAGTGCTGCGTGACCAGCTGGATACATATTCCACACAGCCACGATGATGTATGTAAAAAATCAGACGCGAAATTATAGGGGTTGCGGACAAGCCTTGCAAATCATTTGTTAATTTTTTAATCAAATCATCATAAAATCGGCGTAAACGGTTGTGGATAACTTTTATTGAACAGGATAGAATGTTTATAAATAACTATTTTACTTCGTAGCTATACCGTTTTGGGGTTTCTGCATGTCAGTAGCGTTATGGGAGCGGTGTCTTTCCGGTCTCAGGGAAGAATTCCCATCGCAACAGTTCAACACCTGGATTCGTCCGCTTAAGCTAGCAGAATGTTCGGCGAATCGCTTAGTGCTGACGGCACCCAATCGTTTCGTTAAAGATTGGGTTGCGGATAAGTATCTCGCGCATATCCGACAGACCTTTATCAATGTCAGTGGTAATATGTCAGCTGATGTCACCATCGATATCGCTGGTAAACAAACCGTCGCCAATGGTAAAGCAAGTTTTTTAACTACCCCTGCAACGCAATCCAATGAATACCCTGATACGACGACTACTCCTGTTGAATCTTCCTCATTGGTTGAAACCATACCTACTGCAAACAATTCTGGTAATGATTTTGGTCACTCGGGTGTATTGGGAGATCCCTATGCGGCAAGTCAAACACCAAGCCAAACACCCCTTCCACTTCATGACACTTTGTCTTCCTCTGAGGGGAGTGTTAATCAGGATGATAGCCGTCGGCGAAAATCGCGAAAAGTGGATGTTGAAGGTGGTGTAAAGCACCAGTCTAATTTGAACCCTGCTTTTACGTTTCAAGCATTTGTTCAAGGTAAGTCTAATCAATTGGCTTTAGCTGCTGCGCAGCAGGTTGGTGATAATCCTGGCGGTGGTTATAACCCACTATTTATCTATGGCGGTGTCGGTTTAGGTAAAACGCACTTGATGCATGCGGTTGGTTGCGAAATGCTCAAACGAAATCCAAATGCGCGTATTGTTTATCTTCACTCTGAACGATTCGTAGCTGATATGGTTAAAGCTTTGCAACTTAATGCGATTAATGATTTTAAGCGCTACTATCGCTCAGTTGATGCTTTGCTCATTGATGATATTCAGTTTTTTGCTGGCAAAGAACGATCTCAAGAAGAATTTTTTCATACATTTAATGCACTACTAGAAGGTGGTCAGCAACTCATCTTAACGAGTGATCGCTACCCTAAAGAAATCAGTGGTGTAGAAGAAAGGCTTAAGTCTCGTTTTGGTTGGGGTTTGACGGTACCCATCGAGCCGCCTGAGCTGGAAACTCGTGTAGCAATTTTGATGAAAAAAGCGGAAGAAGCCAGGATTATTTTACCTGACGATGCTGCTTTTTTTCTGGCACAAAAGATTCGATCTAATGTCAGAGAGTTGGAAGGTGCACTAAAACGCGTGATAGCAAATGCTCACTTCACCGGAAGTGTCATAAATACACCTTTTATTAAAGAATCATTGAAAGACTTGCTTGCGTTACAGGATAAGCAAGTTAGTATTGATAATATTCAGCGAGTAGTTGCAGATTATTATAAAATAAAGACAAACGACTTGTTATCGAAGCGCCGTAGTCGGTCTGTTGCGCGCCCTCGTCAAGTTGCAATGTCTTTATCAAAAGAGTTAACCAACCATAGTTTGCCAGAAATTGGCAACGCCTTT
>SLCQ01000078.1 GCA_007125745.1 Nitrincola sp. | reverse complement strand
TTAACCACTGAAGCAGGTGATAACATGAAAGCACAGGGGAAAGCCGCTGGCGCAACAGGTTGGTTAGTAAAGCCTTTTGACCCCCAAAAGCTAATCGAGGTTGTAAAAAAAGTTATCGGTTGATTTATTTAGGGGACACATCGGCATGAGTATAGATCTGAGCCAATTCCATCAGGTATTTATCGATGAGGCCCACGAACATCTCGGAAATATGGAGCAGTTACTGCTTTCCGTTGATGTAGAAGATGCTAGTCTAGAAGATTTAAATGCCATTTTTCGAGCGGCACACTCAATCAAAGGGGGCAGTGGCACCTTCGGATTTAGTGATATTGCAGAACTCACTCATGCTCTTGAAACCCTTCTGGATAAACTACGCAAAGAAATCCTACAACCGACCGATGAGATGATCTCGGCGTTCCTCGAGTGTTGTGATTTACTCAACGCGATGCTTGAAGCGCACCAAGGTGGAGAGCATGTTGATGACGATACCACTCAATTGATGACAACACGTTTGTTAAATTTGGCGGATCCTGAAGCGGAGATCGCTTCTCAACCTGTAGACCAATCCGAACCCAGTTTATCCAGTGGTGAATCATCGCTTAATCATGCAAATCGCTGGCTGATTCAATTGAATCCCCATACCGACTTGTTTGCGGGTAGCGTATCACAAGAAGCTATTACCGATGATTTATCTGCATTAGGTCAGTTAACCCTTCTGGATCAACAACCGGGCAGTCGTGTGTCATGGCGTTTAACGGGCCCTGAGACTGATGGACCCATTCGTGAATTGTTTGAATACATCTGCCAGCAAGATGAAGTGGTCATTCAACTTGAAGATGATCAAGCTGAAAAGGTGATTCCCGAAACTGAAGAAGATGACGGTTTTGGGTTCTTCGTAGATGAGTCGACCCTTCCTGCCGCTCAAGAAAAAGCGCAATCAGAACAAGATGATGGCTTTGGTTTTTTTGTCGATGAGTCTGAACTACCCGCCCAGCAACAAGCAGATAAAGAGATGGAGCAAGGGTTTGGTTTTTTTGTGGAAGAACATGAACTTCCTGCCGCTCAACAAGACTCTAAGGCCTCACAAAAAACGTCCCCAAAACTGAAAGCAAATAAACCTAAGCAAGACAGTGGTAAACCGCAAGCGGAAAGCTCCATTCGTGTCGGTGTAGAAAAAGTTGATCAGCTGATTAATTTGGTAGGTGAGTTAGTGATCACCCGATCCATGCTGGCGCAATCGGCATCAGCGTTAGATCCTGTCCAATTTGAAGCTATTCATGAAGGGTTGGTCAATTTAGAACGCAATTCTAGAGATCTACAAGAAGCGGTGATGTCTATTCGGATGTTACCCATTAATTTTGTATTTGGTCGTTTTCCGCGTGTGGTCAGAGACTTGACCCAGAAAATGAATAAAAAAGTCCGCTTAAAACTGGTTGGTGAAGAAACCGAGCTGGACAAGGGTTTGATTGAAAAGCTTGCAGATCCGTTAACTCACTTATTGCGCAACAGTATTGATCATGGAATTGAAACCCCAGAGATTCGCCTAGCGGCCGGTAAGCCTGAAGAGGGCACCATTACCCTAAGTGCTAGCCATCAGGGCGGTAGTATTCTTGTACAGATCGCCGACGATGGTGCCGGTTTAAATCGCGACAAACTGCTAGAAAAAGCTAAAGAAAAGCAGATTCCGCTATCTGATAATCCTTCTGATAAAGAAGTATGGCAGTTGATCTTCGCTCCTGGTTTCTCGACGGCTAAGCAAGTGACTGATGTTTCTGGACGCGGGGTTGGTATGGATGTGGTGCAACGTAATATTGCTGAAATGAAAGGCCAAGTAGAAATTGAGTCTTTCCCAGGAGAGGGAACAACCATTGGCCTGCGATTACCTTTAACGCTTGCTATTCTTGATGGTATGACCTTACGGGTAGGAAGTGAGATTTTTATTCTTCCGCTGACGCGCATCTTAGAATCTTTGCAACCTGCTGGCGATCAGTTGAAAACGGTTTCTGGCAAGGGGCGTGTCGTACAGATACGTGGAGAATACCTGCCATTAATAGCGCTATATGAAGTTCTGCATTTGGAGCCAGAAGTCACGGATCCAGAAAAAGGAATTCTGGTCGTAGTTGAGTCGAGTAGTGGCAAGGTTGCACTGTTCGTGGATGAGTTAATTGCGCAACAACAGGTGGTGATCAAGAGTTTGGAAACGCATTACCGTAAAGTTGAAGGTATCTCGGGGGCAACCATTATGGGCGATGGCCGTGTCGCGTTGATCCTGGACATCGATAAGCTTGCCAGAATGAGTAGTTCACCGATATCGGTATAAAGATTGGATTGAGGTAGTGACATGATAGATGTAGCAGAGGATCAAGCGACTCAAAACGCTATGCAAGAGTATCTGACCTTTACGCTTGGTGAAGAGGAATACGCCATTGATATTCTGAAAGTGCAGGAAATTCGTGGTTATGATGCCGTAACACGTATCGCGAATACACCAGATTATATTAAGGGCGTTATTAATATGCGGGGTGTTATTGTGCCAGTCGTTGATATGCGACTGAAATTTCATCTGGGCAACGCCACTTACGATCAATTTACCGTGATGATTATTCTTAATTTAGGTACCCGTATTGTGGGTATGGTGGTTGATTCAGTATCCGATGTGATCGCACTAAACCCTGAAGAAATTCGTCCAGCGCCCGATTTTGGTGCAACGTTTGACACGCAATACTTAATCGGTCTTGCGAGTGTAGGAGAGCGCATGGCGATTGTAGTAGACATTGAAAAATTGATGACCAGTCAAGAAATGGGATTGATTGATCAGCTCAGTGACACAGCCCTTTGAAGTTAGGTGGAGTGTAATTATGAAATGGTTCAATAACATAACAACCAGCCTGAAAATAGGCATCATGACCGTTGTAATGTTGACTGCATTGCTTTTTGCCAGTTATGAAGCCCATGTTGGTTTTTCTGGATGGTCAGATTATGCAAAATTAATGCGCGACAATCGTGTTCCTTCATTGGTATCGATTACTACCTTAAACACTGAGCGAATGGTGATTCGAGCTCAAACACTGGATGTGATGTTGCAAACGGATGCGAATCGTAAAGAAGGGTTGCAACGTATTGCTGATGAGCGTCAAGCATCATGGGATATTATTGATACTAACTGGGAAATTTTATCTAGCATTCCCCGCGTAACACAGCGAGGCCAGGATATTTTTAATGAACTGGCCACAGAATACGAAGCATGGCGAGAAATTTACATTGAATTGGATGCGCTGATCGCACGCCTTGTACAAACCAATGACTCCTTTCAGTACGATCGGTTAATGGCTGAATATCAACGTACAGTCAACCGGATGGTGCCGATATCTAACACCATGGGTTCTTCGTTTGATGCATTAGTAACCCAAAATACGACACGTGCGGCGGCCGATGCCACTGAAGCCGTTGACATGGCTGCCTCAGAGTTACAACAAACCTACATTCTAGTCTCCATTGCTATTCTTGTGGTTTTAGGTTTTGCCTTACTGCTCTTTATTAGTATGGTGTATCCTTTGCGTGCGCTGGTTCAACACTTTATGGCGTTAGGTTCAGGTAATCTTGATCAAGAGATACAAGAAGATCGTAAGGATGAAGTGGGCCTGGCGTTAAAATCACTTGCAGACACACAACGCAAACTAAAAGTGGATATCTCCGAAACACGTCGAGTCGGCAATATTAATTTACGAATCAAAAATGCATTGGACAGCGTTTCAGCTAATGTCATGGTTGCCGATGCTAATTTTGACATTATTTATTTAAACCCGGCGGTACATGAAATGTTCCGTGTGGCATCTAATGATATTCGTAAAGATTTACCTCGTTTCGATGCTGATAATTTGCTTGGCAACAGTATTGATCTGTTCCATAAAAACCCAGCCCATCAACGCCAAGTTCTTTCCGCTTTGCAAGGCAAGCATGAAGCCACTGTCAAGATTGGAGGGCGTATATTTGACTTGATTGCCAACCCGATTGTTAATGATGAGGGTGAGCGTTTAGGTTCTGTTGTGGAATGGAAAGATCGCACACAAGAGGTGGCTGTTGAGCAAAATGTCACTCGACTGGTTGAGCAAGCAGTTAAAGGCGACTTTACCACACGCTTGGAAACTGAAAATCTGGAAGGATTCTTTAAACGCCTCGGAGATGGCGTCAATCAATTGATGCAGGTGACAGACCAAGGATTGAACGAAGTAATGCGTGTCATGGATCACCTCTCTAAAGGCGAGCTGACCGAGCAAGTGACAGGGGAGTATCACGGTTCCTTTGGTGCGCTTCAATCCAGCACCAATGCCACAGTGGATCAGTTAAAGTCACTGGTAGGTGAGATTCAGACTTCAGTTGATGCGATTAATACTGCTGCACAAGAAATTGCAGCAGGCAATACCGATCTTTCTCAACGTACAGAAGAGCAAGCGTCGAGCCTAGAAGAAACAGCGTCAAGTCTTGAAGAGCTAACCTCTACGGTTAGACAAAATGCTGATAACGCCAAACAAGCAAACCAGCTGGTTCAAAGTGCCGCTCAGGTGGCTGAATCCGGTGGTGAAAAAGCGCGTCGTGTGGTGAAAACCATGGATGCCATCAGTGAAAGCTCGAACAAAATTGCCGATATTATCACGCTGATCGATGGTATTGCTTTCCAGACCAATATATTAGCACTGAATGCTGCCGTGGAAGCGGCACGAGCGGGTGAGCAGGGTCGTGGCTTTGCTGTTGTGGCGGGTGAGGTGAGATCACTCGCACAACGCTCAGCAGCGGCAGCTAAAGAGATTAAAGAGCTGATTAATAATTCAGTTGAGATTGTTCATGAAGGAAGTGATTTAGTTACCGAAACAGGTAAGACCATTGAAGAGATCGTGACTTCCGTTAAGCGTGTGACCGACTTGATGGGTGAGATTTCTGCGGCCTCTGAAGAGCAAAGCCAAGGCATAGAGCAAGTAAATCAGGCGGTTACTCAGATGGACGATGTGACGCAACAAAATGCGGCACTTGTTGAGGAAGCAGCCGCTGCTGCTGAGTCACTTGAAGAGCAAGCTGCATCTCTGTCAGCGTCAGTCGCTGTATTTAAACTGGATCAACAAGCTCAGTTACAGCAACGAGCACCCAAAATGCTTGCTAAACCCAAACTTAGCAAGCCTATGGCAAAAACGCCTAAGTCGCATCCTGCGGCCAATAAACCAAACAGGTTGAACCCTCCAGCCTCAAAGCCCAGTGAAGATGAATGGGAAGAGTTTTAAGCCCTGGTAACAAGGATTGAACCATGACAATTAAAGCAAAAATATCGGTGGGTTTCGTAAGTGTGGCATTGATTGCCTTGTTACTCGGTGGTCTTGGGTTTTGGGGAGCGGATCGCAGCGAGCAAACGCTCACTGAAATTGGAGAGAGACGGCTCCCGGCAGTTCAAACTGTATTAGAGATGCAAGTTGCTTTAAATGAAGTGGTGATGGGTTTTAGAACTCTAATGGATCCAGTTGCTGATGTATCATCAAGACAGCAGCAATACATAGCAATTCAACAAGGCCGAGATTCATACCGTGCCCTTGTTGAACGCTATGATCAATTGCCTAAATCAGAGGAGGAACAGCAAGCATGGAATATCTTCCAGCAAACGTTACCGCAATGGTTATCTGCCAATAATGAGATTATGGCACTGCATGAGATGCTGGATGAACGTCTGATCAATAATGAACTAGAGGCCATTCCAGTACTTCAAGAGCGCATCTCTAGGATGACAATGGGTGAAACGCTGGTATATCAAGAAGCGGCTTTAAATGCCCTTAATGACGTGGTTAGGTTAAATGTCATGTCGACTAACCAAAACGTTGAATACAGTATTCAGCAAGCACTTTGGCTTGAAGGAATAAGTCTTGTCGCGATGTTATTGGGAGTCCTTATTGCCGCTACGCTAGGATTTACTATTACGAGAAGTATTACTCGCCCTCTAAATTTGATGGTCAGTTCTGTTCAAAAGGTTAGAGATACAGGGGATTTCAGTGCCCAAATTGACTATCAGAAAAAAGATGAAATAGGTCAGGTGGTCAGTGCCTTCAATAGTTTACTTGTTGCTCAAAAACATGCGTTAGATGAAGCTAACAAAACCGTAAAAGCCTTATCCCTAGGTGACTTTAGTGCACGTATCGAAGGTGATTACCAAGGAGACTTAGAAAGCCTAAAAACAGGCGTTAATCACAGTGCGGATTCGATCGTTGTGACCATGGCTGAGTTATCAAAAGTGATGCAGGCTATTCGACAAGGCGAGTTTGGTGTATCGATTCATGCCGAGCAAGTTCAGGGAGAATATCGTCGGATGCTGGAAGATGCTTCTCGTGGTATGTCGAAGCTAAAATCCAGTGTCACAGATATTGTTGATGTGATGACTTTTGTCTCTCAAGGAGAGTTTTCACATCGCATTCAAGCGGATGCATCCGGCGATATGGATACGCTTAAAAACATGATCAATGAATCGGTAAGCTCTCTTGAAACTGCCTTTGCCGAAATAAGACATGTCATGCAAAGCTTAGCTTCAGGTGATTTAACTGAGCAGGTCAACAGTACCTATCCTGGTGATCTGGGTGTCTTAGCACAAGCCGCAAACCAAACAGTCATACAACTGGCAGACGTTATTCAGCGTATCCGTACATCGGTAGACAGTGTAAATACCGCAGCGACCGAGATATCAGCGGGAAATACAGATTTATCTCAACGTACCGAAGAGCAAGCCTCTAGCCTTGAAGAAACCGCTTCCAGTATGGAAGAGCTAACAACGACGGTTAAACAAAATGCAGATAGTGCTCGCCAAGCAAACTTCTTAGCGAGCCAAGCGAATGAAGTCGCTGAAGTGGGAGGTGTTAAAGTCCAAGAAGCGGTTGACACTATGCATGAGTTAACCAATAGCTCACAAAAAATTATCAATATTATCAGTGTTATCGATGGTATTGCTTTCCAAACAAATATATTGGCATTAAACGCAGCCGTTGAAGCGGCAAGAGCGGGTGAGCAAGGTAGAGGGTTTGCTGTCGTCGCGGGAGAAGTCAGAACACTGGCGCAACGATCGGCGGCGGCTGCCAAAGAGATTCAAGCCTTGATTAAAGAAGATAGCGAGATAGTTGAACAAGGGACAGGTCTGGTTAAAGAATCCGGCGATTCGATGCAGGAGATTTTACAGGCTGTCAAGCAAGTTACTGATTTGATGGGTGAGATCTCGGCAGCGTCGGAAGAGCAAAGCCAAGGCATTGAGCAGATCAACCAAGCAGTGGTGCAAATGGATGATGTGACACAACAAAATGCGGCATTGGTTGAGCAGGCAGCTGCCGCTGCTGAGTCACTTGAAGAACAAGCATCAACCTTAGCGCAAGCAGTGGGTGTTTTTAAAGTGTCTGAATCACACACTGGCTTACAGTTACCGGCACCTAAACAGTCTGAGAATTGGGAAGTATATTGAGTGGATAGAGAGTTTGTCTTTACACAGGTCGATTTTGAACGTATCAGAGGCTTGATACGCGACCGGGTAGGCATCTCTTTATCTGAAAAAAAAAGAGATCTAGTGTATAGCCGCATTGCACGTCGATTACGCGCGTTAGAGCTAAAACAATTCTCAGAATACCTTGATTATTTACAATCTAACGATCATGAAATTCAAGACTTTATCAATGCATTAACGACCAATTTAACCTCTTTTTTTCGCGAATCCCATCACTTCAATCATCTGGCAAAACAGATGTTGGAGCGAAGTCACAGCAAACCTGTTTTTAGAATTTGGTCAAGTGCCTGCTCAACAGGTGAAGAGGCGTACTCCATTGCGATGACGGCCATTGAAACCTTTGGTAGCTGGACGCCTCCCGTCTCTATTTTAGCCACGGATGTTGATACTAATGTGCTTGCGCAAGCAAAGGCTGGGATATATGGCTTTGAAAGGGTAGAAAAGCTATCGAATGATCGCCTAAAGCACTTTTTCTTTAAAGGGAAAGGTCCTCGAGATGGCAGTGTGCGCATTCGTCCAGAAGTCCAAGCACTCATTCAATTTAAGCCATTTAACCTGTTGGCTGAGCAATGGCCTGTAAAGGGCCCACTCGATGCTGTGTTTTGTCGTAATGTCATGATCTATTTTGACAAACCAACCCAATATGAAATTTTGACACGTTTTCACCCCTTACTTCGAGATCGTGGTTTACTCTATGCTGGGCATTCAGAAAGTTTTCAACATGCTGCTGACTTATTCAAATCCCAAGGGCAAACCATATTCAAGCCAGTGATTCATCCAGGTAGATTGGGAGGTCGATCATGACGGCTGCCTCTTTTGCAATGCCTGAAAGCCTTCCAGAAATCTATTTTGATCCCTATTTTGAGCTGGAAGCCGTTAAGGTGTTGCCGGGTAGTTACTATGTAACTGGGCGTGACATGATTTTGGTCTCTGTGTTGGGTAGTAGTGTCTGCGCCTGCGTTAAAGATTCAGTGACTGGTGTGGGAGGTATTTGTCATTTTATGCTTCCAGAACCTAAAGCTGTAAAGGGATGGGAGGCGATTGCGTTTCGCTATGGTGAGCATGCCATGTCTACGTTAATTGCTCAGTTACTGAAAAGCGGTGCTCGGCATAACCGCCTGCAAGCGAAGATATTTGGTGCATGCAACTCATTAAAGTCACCCGCGGGGTTTCAGATGGGAAACTATAACAGTCGATTTGTTGAAACCTTTTTGAAACAACAACAGATTCCCGTCCTATCAAAAGACTTGATGGATATCTACCCGCGTAAGATCTATTTTTTTCCTCACTCAGGTCGGGTGCTTGTCAAAAAACTAAAAAAACTGAATAACAGAACCTTACTGGATCGAGAAGCTGACTTTTATCTTCGCTTATCAAAGATGAGCTTTTCTGAAGAGATGGAGGTTTAAGCATGCAATCTACTCCTCCAATAAAAGTCCTGGTGATCGATGACTCGGCGTTGATTCGACACCTGCTGACAGAAATTATTAATAGCCATGCTGATTTAGCGGTTGTTGCCTGTGCGCCAGATCCCATTGTCGCTCGGGAGTTGATCAAACTGCATAACCCCGACGTACTGACCTTAGATGTCGAAATGCCCAGAATGGATGGCTTGGAGTTTCTTGAGCGTTTGATGCGCTTACGTCCAACACCTGTACTGATGGTTTCGTCACTTACGGATGAAGGCTCCAGTGTGACCTTAAAAGCGCTTGAACTGGGAGCGGTCGATTATATCGCAAAACCTAAAGTTGATATTGCCGCTGGTCTAAAACGCTACTCCGACTTAATTGCTGAAAAGTTGCGTGTGTGTGCGCAGGCTAAGGTTACAAGTCGAGTGACAACGGATAAAAAGATAGTCAATAGGCTTAAAGGTCATGGCTTTACATCAACCGAGAAGATTATTTTTGTTGGGGCATCAACCGGGGGCACTGAAGCTATTCGTCGTTTTTTAGAGCCGTTGCCTGCGGATATGCCAGCGATCTTGATCACACAGCATATGCCTGAAAATTTTACCCGTACCTTCGCTGAACGGCTCGATAAACTCAGCCCCTTAAACGTGCAAGAAGCACAGCATAATAAACGGATATTACCAGGGCATGTATATATAGCACCAGGTAATGCGCACTTAGAAATTGTGAGAAACGGTGCGAACTATATGACTTTTTTGCATGAAAGTGAGCCTGTTAATCGTCATAGGCCATCGGTAGATGTGCTGTTTTTATCAGCGGCCAAAGTGGCAGGTAACAATGCCATCGGTGTCATTTTGACAGGAATGGGGAAAGATGGCGCGTTGGGTATGAAAGCGATGAAAGAGGCAGGAGCACATACCTTTGCGCAAGATGAAGAGAGCAGTATCGTGTTTGGTATGCCAAAAGAAGCTATTGCTTTAGGCGCAGTGGATGAGGTGTTGCCTCTAGATGACCTGCCTCGCCGAATATTGGAAAAAGTTGGGCAACGGATTAATCGAGTCTAAGGGATCAAAAATGAATCAAAGAAGTATTATTTTATGGTTGGCGGCGCTCATTTTAGGTGTCTTATTAGCACATTTTGTCTATCCCAGCGTGGGTATTCTGGTTGCGTTAGCTATCGGGTTGCTAGAGCGCATTAAATTTAAAGATCAAGGTTCTTCTGCCTCAGTTCGTACGGATATGACAGTTGCACCTGGATCCACTGAAATTATTGATGATTTGCAGGCGATTGGTGGTTCAATCGAAGAGGTTGTGAATGAAACCGTCAGTGATATGAATGCACTGCATCAGATGCAAAATGATGCCATGAATACCTTGTCTGATTCATTTAGTACGCTCAAGGAGCAAATAGAGCAACAACAGAATGATGTCGCACTGCTTCTATACGGAAAAAATGACCACAGCACAAATGTCAGTGAGCAACATGAGCGTATAGATAATTTTGCGCAAAGTACCCTTCAAACCATGAATCACTTTGTTGAAACTACCGTAAGAATGAGTGCGGATTCGATGGGGATGTTGGAACGTGTCTCACACCTCTCCGATCAAATGCCAACTTTGATGAAAACATTGGATGATATCGACAATATTGCCAAGCAAACTAATTTATTAGCTCTCAATGCGGCTATTGAAGCGGCGAGAGCCGGTGACAGTGGTCGTGGCTTTTCGGTTGTTGCGGATGAGGTTCGTGCTTTATCAAATCGTTCAGCAAGTTTTAGCAAAAACATACAAGACAGCCTGAATCAAATGCATCATCAAATTGAAACCTTGGTTGAAGACGTCAGTCGCATCGCCTCACAGGATATGAATTTTATTTTGGAAGCTAAAAAAGAAGTTCAAGCCGCTATTGAGCAATTAATGCAAAAATCTCAGCAGGATCAACAAGTCACCCAGGGGATGGAAGCTGTTTCTCAGCGTTTAATGGTAGCCTTGTTTGATGCTATGCGAGCGATGCAGTTCCAAGATATGAGTAGCCAAACAATTCAGCACTCTATCGACGAGCAACATCAGCTATTGCTATTAGCTGATGTGTTAAAAAATGATCAGCAAAATCTCGATGAAGATGCACTCAGAGCAAGCTTAGCGGCCTTTCATGAACAGCGCCAGACTCGAAAATCTAACCCTGTATCCGCTGACTCGATGAGTAGTGGCGACATAGACCTCTTTTAGGAGCTTGATAAATGGACGATCAATTTAGAATTAGATTGCCAGAGCGTTTTGACTTCAGTTATCACAAGACATTCTATGGGCATACCTACGATGCTTTAAACCAAAACACATCTCAAGAGGTCATTGTTGATTTTTCCGAAGTTGACTATCTGGATAGTTCCGCTTTGGGAATGCTGGTGATGCTTCAAAAAAAATGTGCTGAACAGAACAAAAAGGTAGTGATTGAAAACGCTTCTGGGGTGCCCTCAGAAATTTTACAAGTGGCTAATATGGGAAAAATTGTTGAGATTCGATGAAGTTAAATGAAGAGCACTTGCATAATACGATCACGATTTTAGTAGCGGAAGAGGATCAGTCTCTTAATCGCATCTATAAAAGCCACTTAGTGCAACAGGGTTATCGCGTGATAACCTCGCTAAGTTATGACGAAGCGCTCCTTATATTAGCATCGGAACCCATTGATATTATGCTTGTCGACGCTAATCTAGGAGGAAGAAAAGGAATAGAATTAAAGAAAAATATTCCTGATATGGCGAAAGACAAGCATGTTCCGTTTATTTTGATGGCTAATAGAGAGTCGCCGGATATTCTGCAGGCGTGTATCTCACTCGGTGTAGATGATTTCTTGCCCAAGCCTATTAATCCCTTACTGCTTAATGTAAAAATTAAATCGCTTATCTATCATGTTCGCATGTCGAATATTGTCTCGCATCAGAATAAGCAACTTACGGATCTACTGAATAAATCTGATCTAGAAAAGCAGATGGTTTCTCATTTGATGAATAACCATCTATTAAGTAAGCAGACCAGCCAAGTAAAAGGTCTCGAGTATTTTATTCAACCAACAGACGACTTTAGTGGTGATTTGATTGTTGCTCGTTATGCGCCATCTGGCAATGTTTTCATCATGCATGTTGATGCGACAGGTCATGGATTGACAGCGACCGTCACTTTGATGCCTGTGGTCACAATCTTTAAAGCGATGGTTGAAAAAGGTTATCGACTTGAATCAATTATCCGAGAAATCAACACGTCACTCGCCAAGCAACTCCCTTTTGATCGTTTTGTTGCCGCATCACTAGTCGAAGTAGATCTTAATCATGGGACGCTTAGAGTATGGAATGGTGGTATGCCTGGGCTATGTCTCCTAGATGATGAGAACAGAATTATTCAACAATTTGAATCAAAATATATGGCTTTAGGGATTTTATCCTCGAAAGAATTTATTTCGCGCGCAGAATCGATCAAGCTTCCAATTAGAGCTAAACTTGTTGGATACAGTGATGCAGTTATAGAGCAACGCGATCTTCTGGGCTATCCATTTGGCATTGGACGCTTGAGATTGGCGCTTCGTCAAAGCTACAGTAATAGTCTAGAGCACATACTTTCAGCTCTCATTGAACATTGTGGTGATAATCGCTTTGATGATGATTTATCCTTCTATCAGTTCAATGTGGAGCAAGCCGTCCAGGCACATCAAGCACTCTATTTGACCGACCATGTGACGCATACCCTTGAAGAGATTCCACCCTTTACTTGGTCTTTAGTTCTTGTAGGGAAGCAGATAGGTAAACAAGAGCTACCCTCGCAATGCAATCAATTTTTAGCTGATATGGGGTTTCATCATACCTTTTGCCAGCGAGTATTTACCATTTTAACTGAATTAGTCACCAATGCTGTTGATCATGGATTACTGAAATTAACTTCAGTGTTGAAGGCAGGAGAAGAGGGATTTTTAACCTATTATGAAGAAAGAGATAAGCGCTTAGCAGAGTTATCGAAAAAAGATCACTTAACCTTATCACTCAACTGGTTTGAAGATGAACAGGGGCCTTGTATGCACCTTGAGGTGCAGGACAGTGGGGAAGGTTATGAACTGGAGTCGTTGGAAAAAGAACAGACGAAGGGTGAGTATGAATTTGGTAGAGGGCTTGCCTTGGTGCGACAACTGGCATCTGAAGTGTGCATTCAACATCAAGGAACTCATGTTATTGTTACGCTTAGATAAACTTCAAACAAGGACATATTATGTTTGATCCTCATTTGGCCACGAGTAGTTATTATGATCGACGATTCAACACCCAAGCGATCAAAGTGTTGCCGGGTGAGTATTATGCAACACAGGATAATACTATGATTGTTACGGTGCTAGGCTCATGTGTCTCAGTTTGTTTGCGTGACAGGCAAAGTGGCATTGGTGGATTAAATCACTTTATGCTCCCACATGATTCCAGCCAGGAAGAAAATAGTGTGGTCGCCGCATCAGGTCGCTATGGTCTGTATGCTATGGAGTTGTTGATAAACCAGCTATTGAAGTTGGGTGCGGTAAGAAGCCGGTTAGAGGCCAAAGTGTTTGGGGGTGGGCAAGTGCTCAAAAATATGACTTTCATGAATGTGGGTCAACGTAATGTCAGTTTTGTTTTTGAGCACCTAAAGCAAGAATCAATTCCGGTAATGAGTCAGGATGTGTTGGATATCTATCCACGCAAAGTCTGTTTCTTCCCCAAAACAGGCAAAGTGATGCTTAAGAAGATACATTCTTTACACAACAATACGATTATTGAACGTGAAAAAGCCTACTTGCATGAAATTGATACTCAACCTGTTGCAGGTGAAGTAGATCTATTTTAAAAACAGTAAATTAGCTTTACCCAAGGATTTAACCGGTTTACCGCTAGCAATATAGGATGAAAAGAGAAACGTGATGGAAACATTAGGTTGGCGAGAATGGGTGTCATTGCCTGAGCTAGGTATTACAGCCTTAAAATGTAAAGTGGATACAGGTGCTCGAAGCTCAGCTTTACATGCTTTTTCAGTTGCGGAATTTGATAAAGAAGGGCAACGATGGGTCAGGTTTGGTATGCATCCTTATCAGCGTAATGAAGAGGAAGTTGTCTGGTGTGAAGCTCCAGTGACGGATGTTAGAGAGGTAACAGACTCGGGCGGTCATACAACAGAGCGTTATTTCATTACCACCGATATCGTCATTGGAGAAGATCGTTTTCCGGTTAGTCTTTCATTAACTAGTCGAGATACCATGTTGTTTCGTATGTTGCTGGGGCGTGAAGCGATGAAAGGGCGATACCTTGTGAACCCAGAAATGTCCTATTGCCAAGGAAAAAAAGCCTGAATTGTTCAATCAACGTGAGCCTTATCTGAGTGCATCTTGTGCCTGGGTTAGAGCCCGGAAGCAGAAAAGGTGTTTATCACATAATCCACTCGCTCTTCAGCAGAAGGATGAGGTTTACGAATTTTTTCAATATGGCGAAGGCGAGGTAGCAGGCCGCGACCATTAGCAACCTGAATGGATAACCCTGGGCGAGCATTTAACTCGAGTAACTGTGCACCGCTGGATTTATCCAGCACGATGTCGGTTCCTATATAGCCAAGCTTGCTCATTTCATAGCAACGAGAAGCCAGAAGCAACATCGCTTTCCAGTCGGGAATCTGCAGATCGATTAAGGGTTTTCCAGTGTCAGGATGACTCTGAATCGGCACCGCAAACTGGACAGCGTTAAGGCTACGTCCTGTTGCAATATCTAAACCCACACCCACTGCACCTTGATGGAGATTGGCTTTTCCATCTGAGCAGTGGGTGGCTAAGCGAAGCATTGCCATGACCGGGTATCCACGAAAAACGATAATACGTATATCGGGAACCCCCTCATGGGAGTAGCCTTCAAAGGTATTATCAAACGCTATAAGATCCTCAATGATCGCCACATCTGGATTGCCTCGCAGAGAATAGAGTCCGGCAAGGGTGTTGGTAAGATGGCGTTTAATATCGTCCAAGCTCATTTCAACGCCTGAAGACTTAACAAAAAATTCGTCTCGTCGTCCGGTGATCACTAAGATGCCTTTTCCGCCAGATCCCCTAGAAGGCTTGATTGCAAAGCTGTTTAACTGCATCAGTCGTTCTTCAACATGACTGATTTCATGTTGTGTTCGAACGACTGAGATTAATGCGGGTGTCGCAACACCATACTCTTGAGCTAATAGTTTGGTTTTTAACTTATCATCAACCAAAGGGTAAAAGCGCCGCAGGTTGTAGCGACCAATAAAGTCTACATTGCGGCAATTCATACCTAAAATGCCGGCTTCATGGAGCTTGAGGGGACTCGCCCAGCGCATCACTTCTGCTCCAACATGGCTCGAAAACGTCTCAGTTCAGAGAGTTTGTAACCCGTATATTGTCCCATCAACATGATCATGGCCAGAATAACAAAGTTAAGTTCCGGGAAGTTGAAGGTCAGATGTCCCATGAGCGGTAATTGCATAATCAAATAGGCAAAAATAGCGACCACGAGACTACCACCACCTTGTATCATCACTTCTTTAGGGCCTTCTTCCTCCCAAAGAATAGACATGCGTTCAATGGTCCAAGCAATAATGATCATTGGGAAAAAGGTTATGGTCATACCGGTGCTAAAGCCAAGCTGATAGCCAACCAAGCTGAGTAAAGACACTAAAAAGACAACCAAGACAACCAAGGTAGCAATACGAGAGACTAAGAGTAGGTTAAGTCGAGAAAGCCAAGTGCGAATGACAAGGCCTAGCGCAACGATACTGATAAAACTGATCAATCCTAAGCCTAATGAAGTTTGCAAAAACGCTAAAGCGATCAAGATGGGCATGAAGGTGCCCGAGGTTTTTAATCCGATGATGATGCGCATGAACACCACAACCATCGCACCTAATGGTAGCAGGAAGAGTAGTTTAAACATGCTTTGCTCTTCTATGGGTAAGCTATGAACGCCTAGCCATGATAAACCTTGCCCTGCAAACTGCGATTGAGCCAATTCTATCCTAGGTAGCGTTTGCTCGATCATCGAAAAGCTGACTCTTGAATTTTGTCCACCCATCACATCCAACAGTGAATCTCCCCCTTGTTGCCACAACAGAAGATTGTCTGGTAGCCCTTGATCGCCTGTTTGTGGATCAAAAACGATCCAGCGATTCTGCGTAAACACTTCGACCATCGGCGTTAAACTTTGTCGGCGCCGAGCATCTTCTAAATACAGTCCTACTGAAATCCGCGTGGGCACACCTGCCTGGTTTAATAGTTTTTCCAGTGCAGTCGCGACCGAGTGATTGGTTAATAAGAGTGCGGTATTTTGTCCAGGCTCTGGATTTCTTAATAGCCGCAACAACTCCCGCGTTAAGCTTTCGGGTGAGCTGGATTTGCTTTGTGCCTGAGCCAGTATGTCTTGAGCGGCAATCGACTCAGATTCGCTCCAGATAACCGATCTTGGTGAAGGTCGCTCATCGCTTGGCGCTGATGCTGTTGTTGCATCCGGAATGAGTTGCACTTTGTAGTAGAGTGTTTGTTGTCCCGATGCTAGGTTTTTTGACCACTCACCTCGACGAATGCCATCATGTTCAATGATGGCAAAGCCATAACCGGGTGAGGCCGCCAGTTCATTAATAATATTAAACCCAGGTGGGTTGTGAGGTAGGTTGAGGCTGGCTAAAACCGATTGGTTCATGCTCACAAAATCGACTCTGGCTTCGATCAGCCAGGCTTGTTTTTGTGCACCAGGCCAAAAGGGGATCCCTAATTGCAAGTGGCGTGTAATAGCTAAACTAATGCCGAGCAAAATGAGTACAGCAATTGTGGTGTAAAAAGGGACTCTGGAAACCATTGAGTGTAATCCTCTTGCGCTGTGTTAGCTTTCTACCTAACTCAGTTTTTTAATACTCGATTGGTGCAATATTTTGCTTGCTAACATCCACTACCATCTGGTCGCGCAAGATATTTCGCCCTATCAATACAGGAAATTCCAGATGGCTTCGATCACTTAAGGTAAATTCTGCAGTATGGCTAATACCACCGAGGGTGAAGCGAAACTCAACAACAGGGCGACGCTCAAAGTCATCACTGATGGCTTGGCTCACGCGTACACGCCTGACGACAGGACGCTCAAAGGTGACGTCTTCACCTGTTTCAGGGTGTGCTGTATCGAAACGAACCCAGCGACTACCATCGCGCTCAAAACGTTGAATGTTTCTGGCATCGAAGGAAGAGGTTGTAGCACCGGTATCGATACGTGCATTAAATAGTAAATCTAAAGGAGAAAGATGGACCTGTTCAATTTCGCCCACAACTTGCTTCTCGACACCTCCCAGAATTAATGAACTACTTGGGTTGACCGGGGGGCAGACTAACACGGGTTCCGGTGGGCAGGCCGGAGGCTGGACCTGTTCAGCAATGGTTTGTTCAAGCTGACGTATCACACTTTCCTGTGAAGCTGAAACGGCTTCCAGTAACTTCAGTTGGCCTTCAGTGAGCTCAGATAATTGTACTTCTTGATGACTTAGATGTAATTCAATGGATTCCACCACCCCTTCTTCAATAAAGCGGTGATTCGAAACACATCCAACAGAT
>SLCQ01000165.1 GCA_007125745.1 Nitrincola sp. | reverse complement strand
TTGCGGCTAAAAAAGGGTATCACTTAAACATTAAAGCGAAAGTGCACCACGTCGCCGTCTTTAACGATGTATTCCTTTCCTTCCAAACGCCATTTGCCGGCTTCTTTTGCACCTTGTTCTCCTTGGTAAGTGATAAAGTCTTCATAACTAACCACTTCAGCACGAATAAACCCTTTCTCAAAATCGGTATGAATGACTCCCGCGGCTTTAGGTGCCGTGTCACCGATACGTATAGTCCAAGCGCGCACTTCTTTGACGCCCGCTGTAAAATAGGTCTGTAGGCCCAGAAGTTGATAACCTGCGCGGATTACGCGATCCAGTCCAGGTTCTTCCATGCCCATCTCTTGCAGAAACTCTAATTTCTCATCGTCATCAAGTTCTGCAATTTCGGATTCCAGTTTGTTGCAGATTGCCACGACTTCAGCGCCTTCAGACTCGGCAAGCGCTTGAACTTTGGTTAAGTGAGGATTGTTGTCAAAGCCATCTTCAGCCACATTGGCAATGTACATAGTGGGCTTTGTGGTCAGTAGGTGGAAGCCGGTCATGAGTTTTACTTCTTCATCATTCAGCTTCAGAGAGCGTGCTGGCAGACCTTCGCTTAAATGGGGTAACAGCTTCTCTAGAACAGCTTTAGCGGCTACAGCGTCTTTATCGCCTCCTTTGGCATTCTTTGCAACCCGTTGAAGTTGTTTTTCAACTGAGTCTAGGTCTGCCAATGCAAGCTCTAAATTGATGGTTTCAATATCGGTTAGCGGATCAATCTGGTTGGAAACGTGAATGACGTTATCATCCTCAAAGCATCTTACTACATGGGCAATGGCATCCGTTTCACGAATATTTGCAAGGAATTTATTGCCTAGGCCTTCACCTTTAGAGGCGCCTGCTACCAATCCGGCGATGTCGACAAACTCCATTGTGGTAGGGACTACGCGCTCTGGCTTAACAATCTCTTCTAGCGCTTTTAAGCGGGGGTCGGGCATAGCAACCACTCCCGCGTTGGGTTCGATGGTACAGAAAGGAAAGTTCTGTGCTTCAATGCCTGCTTTTGTTAACGCGTTAAAGAGTGTAGATTTTCCGACATTGGGCAGTCCGACGATGCCACATTTAAAACCCATGATGTAATCCTGTTATTGAGTTGAGCCTGTAAAGCTATGTAGTTGATTCATTGCCCGTTGCCATTGTCCGTCAACTGCTAAAGGTAGATAGCGAATTGATTCATCAATGGCCGCCTGTGTGTTGATACGCTCTTTTTCAGGCGCTTTTGTCAGTACAAATGATGAAACCTGACTGGCATGACCGGGATGACCTATACCGATCCGTAAGCGATAAAACTCTTTGTTATTACCTAAGCGTGAAATAATATCTCTTAAACCATTGTGGCCACCATGCCCTCCACCTTTTTTGAGCCTAGCTGTGCCAGGTTGCAGATCTAGCTCATCATGTACCACGAGGATCTCTTCAGGTGCAATTTTGAAAAAGTTAGCTAGGGACGCAACAGATTTACCACTCAAATTCATAAACGTAGTGGGAATAAGGAGATGTATAGTCTTGCCATCAAAGAGTGTTTTCGCGTAAAGACCAAAGAAGCGGGACTCTGGCTTTAGGGGAGTGTTCTGGTGGGCAGCGAGCTGCTCCACCAGATGTGCGCCGGCATTATGACGGGTTTCGTGATACTGGGCACCGGGGTTACCCAGGCCGACGATCAATTTTATCGAGTCATTCATGCCGGAAATCTAAAAAGCCTAAGGCTAATTATTTTTTTGCACCACGTGGTGCATAGCAGTAACCGATACCTTGGTCATGGTCTGCACCACGACGCAATGCAACAACTTCTACACCTTCAGGCAGAATAACGTCTGAAAGGTGAGCGATTTGACCCATTTCAATTTGAGACAAATCAACTTTCAGTACTTCTGGAAGATCTTTAGGTAAGCATAGAACTTCAACGGTTGACGCTTCAGGTGCGAACTTAGCGGCTGCTTTAGATGCGGCAGATTTTTCGAAGTTTACAAAGCTTAAAGGAACTTGGATTTTGATCTTCTGGTTGTCATCAATACGTTGAAAGTCAGCGTGCAAAACCAGAGGTTTAGCAGGGTGACGTTGCAAGTCTTTGATGATAACTGGTGTTTCTTTACCATCTAAGCTGATGGTCAAAATAGAAGAATAAAAACCATCTTCCAGTAGCATGCGGTAGAGGTCTCTTGCGACAACTGCAACCGTCGTAGGCTCTTGGCTACCGTAGATGATTCCTGGAATCATGCCTTCACGACGCAGGCGGCGGCTCGCACCCTTCCCCTGATCTTCACGGCTTACGGCATTAATTACGAACTTTGACATGTGTATTACCTTATAAAATTAAAAAACTGCAATCTCCCGCGACCAGGATTTTGCAGTATTCGATTACCCTGTCAGTCAGGGAGATTGCGAAGCCATTTTGCCTGTCTTCGCATTATACGATTGAGTTGTGCCCAATCGTCCTTAGTGCATGTTTCTTATCGAAACATCGCACTGATGGATTCTTCATTGCAAACCCTTCGGACTGCCTCGGCCAGCATAGGCCCTAGGGTTAGTTGGCGAATTTTGTCGCACTTTTTAGCTGCTTCAGAGAGTGGAATCGTGTCTGTAACGACGAGTTCATCCAGTACTGATGCATTGATGTTATCAATAGCAGGACCTGATAAGACCGGGTGAGTGACATACGACACGACTCGAGAAGCCCCTTTGTCTTTTAATGCTTGAGCGGCTTTGCACAGTGTGCCAGCAGTGTCACACATATCATCCACCAGAATACAGGTGCGTCCAGCCACATCACCAATGATATTCATCACTTGAGACTCATTAGCTTTTTCACGACGCTTATCAATGATGGCTAAGTCGCAATCTAACTGTTTTGCTACTGCACGTGCCCTGACTACACCACCGACATCGGGAGATACCACGATCATGTCGTCATATTTTTGATCAGTGATATCGTCCAGTAAAACAGGTGACCCATATACGTTGTCTACAGGGATATCAAAAAAACCTTGAATCTGATCTGCGTGTAAATCTACCGTTAAGACACGATCAACACCTGCACTGGTCATCATGCTGGCAACCACTTTGGCACTAATTGGAACGCGTGTTGAGCGAGGGCGTCGATCTTGACGTGCGTAACCAAAATAGGGAACTACAGCGGTAATTCGCATCGCTGATGCGCGGCGCATAGCGTCGGCAAACACAATGAGTTCCATAAGGTTGTCATTGGTCGGTGCGCAGGTCGACTGAATAATGAAAACATCCTTACCACGAACATTTTCTTGAATTTCAACACTCACTTCACCATCACTAAAGCGGTCAACATCCGCTTTGCCCAGTGGGATATCTAAGCGTTCCACCACCTTGCGAGCCAGTTCTGGATTGGCGTTGCCGGTGAAGATCATCATGCTGGACATGCGCTTTACCTTTTTGATTTCTACGGAATGGGTTTCGGGTGCTGAAGGATACTCAGTCTTCATCGTATCTTTATTGAGGCTTAATCGACGCTGATTTTTCACGATCCTGATCCTCAGTTACCGATCCTAAATGACGTGTGCGTTAGTTTGCCTCAAATTTCCCTTAGGCAGATAATACGCCCTAAAAGGAAGGCGCATATTCTGTGCAAATTTAAGCCAAAAATCAACCCCTGTCATGATTCTGGAAGATCCCAGCGACCGATGACAAGGTTTACCGTCACTTCATTATGAATCATGCGTATTCTGGATGGTAGCCGTTGCTCAGGGGAGATCTCTTGATATCTGAGAATATGGATATCCCAACCTGCTTGCGTGAAGCGATAACTGGTTTCTTCATAGGCTATAGCGTGGGGTATGGCAGGATCGGGGATTCCTCGAATCCACCATGCAGCATGACGTATGGGGAGGTTCCAGCCAAGAATGGCTTGCATAAGCGCTTCCGGTGATCGTGCTGTGTAGCGATCATCTTCTCCTGATACTTGTATTTCCGCATGCCCTGGTCTTCCAGTCATGATGGCCAGGGTTTGATTAAACGGTCCACCAGATAACTGGATTTTGTAATCATCCTGCTGTTGTTGCCAGTTGAGTCTTGCGCTGTCAGAGCGGTCAGCGTTAGGCTGAGTGATGCTGATGCGCGAGTCAAGTGACCAGTCCTCTAGATCATATACCCAAGCCTGTTCAGCTTTATCAGGCGGTGGCAAGGTTGGGCCCATGCTACAGGCGGATAGAAATAATAGAATCGTTCCCAGGTAAAACCCTTTGAGTGGGTTAATCAAGGTGAATTCTCTTAAGTGCGTCTTGCAGGTGGTGATTGTCTGGCATTTCATTTAAATAACGTTCTAAAAGTTGTAAGGCTTCATTTTCTTGACCGAGATGGTGCAATACGATGACGAGATGTGCGATCACTTCGGGATCTGGGAAAAGGTCATAGGCTCTTTGTAAAAAGAAAAGCGCCTCTTCTGCTCTATCCAGTTTAAATAAAACCCATCCCATGGAGTCGAGTGTTGCCGCATCATTAGGTTGTTGCTCTAGTGCTCTGGCAATGAGCAGGTGTGCTGTCTCATAATCATCGGTATGAAGAGTCATGGTATAACCCAGCGCATTGAGAAAAATTGGGTTATCAGGGTCGAGCTCCAAGGTGCGTTCAAGATCTCTGAGCGTTTTATCGGGATGATCGGGTTCATGGAATAAAGCGCGGGTATAGAGTAGTCGTGTATCAGTGGGGGCTTTGTTGATTTCGTTGTTTAGGCGCTGAATGGCTACAGAGGTCATATCATGAGTCTGGTACCATTCAGCGAGCACAATCACCAAGCCTGTTCTCATGCCAGGTTGAATTTTAATGGCATGATTAATGGTGTTTTCAGCGCGAGCTTGATAAGCAGGGTCATTAAATAATTCCAGCATTCTGGCTCTTGATTGTATGAACACATTACCCTGTTCCACTGCGCTGTAGTAGGAAAGAGCAAGTTCACGATCACTCCGTTGTTGGGCAAGGTGACCTAGATAAAAATCGACTTCAGGGTGCTCTGGTGATTTCTGCTTTAATGCTTCCAGTAGCTGACGACTTGAATCATATTGTTCATGGTCCAGTAAAAGTAAAGCGAAATAGAGGTGCAGTTGTGTATCTCTTGGGCGTTCCTCAATGAGTGATCGCATCTGTTCTTCAGCGCGTTGAAACTGGCCTGAAAGCATCAGTAATTGCGCTTGTTGAATCTGCAGTTGATTGTTCTCCGTGTGTCTTAGTGCGGCGCGATTAATCAGTTGCAGTGCACTGGAAATCTCATTGCTTTGTCTGAGAAGCTCTACTTTTTGCATCACCAGTTGCGGTTGATAAGGTTCGATAGTTAAGCCTCT
>SLCQ01000269.1 GCA_007125745.1 Nitrincola sp. | reverse complement strand
TCAAGCACTTCACGGATCAACGGAATCAATTTACGCACATGATCACGGGAAGCCAGTTCAGGAACAACGCCACCATATTCGGTATGCATAGCCACCTGACTGTAGAGTGCATCAGCCAATAGACCCTGTTCACTATCAAACACAGCCACTCCTGTCTCATCACAGGATGTTTCTATACCTAACACACGCATCAACTACACCTTTTCAGTACGCAAAACAGATTGCTATTACCAACCCGACCATTCCGGTCACCAAAGACACCCTTCAACAGCATCCAAGTCAAAAATCTATTATCACCAAATCACCAATCAATTTCACCCATTTATCGCTTTACTTCGCTCTGGTCAATCAGTAAAATTTTGCACCTTGGTCAAAAACCCCTTGATAAATCCATCAAGCTGATCAAGATTTCAATCACATTAATACTCAGGAGCATACATGCCAGCAGTTAAAGTAAAAGACAACGAGCCGTTTGACGTAGCACTTCGTCGTTTCAAGCGTTCATGTGAAAAAGCAGGCGTTTTGGCTGAAGTTCGTCGTCGTGAGCACTATGAAAAGCCAACAACAGTTCGTAAGCGTAAAGCCGCTGCAGCCGTTAAGCGTCACGCCAAAAAAGTATCTCGTGAAACAGCTCGTCGCGTTCGCTTGTACTAAGATTCGCTTGAACTGAGCACACACCGGATACAATTCTCCGGATAGAAACTTAAGATTTGAAACATTATTGCTCACAGAGCAATAACCTGTAATCGAATTCTCCAGTGTTTATTGAACCGAGATACAGATGTCGAGCTTAAAACAACAGATTACAGATCAGATGAAAGAAGCCATGCGCGCCAAAGATAAAGTGCGTCTAGGTACCATTCGACTGATACTCTCTGATCTGAACCGTATTGAAGTAGATGAACGTATCGAGCTGGATGATGACCGCGTACTGGCCTCATTGGATAAAATGGCCAAACAAAGACGCGATTCGATTACCCAGTATCTGGCGGCTGAGCGTCCTGAACTGGCCGATAAGGAGCAGCAAGAGCTGGAGGTGATTAAAACTTTCTTGCCGCAACCTCTCAGTGATGATGAAATAGACCAGATCATTGATGATGCCATTCAAACCACTGGCGCAACAGGAATGCAACAGATGGGGCAAGTCATGGCAATTGTAAAACCTCGCGTCCAGGGACGCGCCGAAATGGGCCAAGTATCAGCCCGCGTTAAAGCCAGGCTATAACCCTAAAGGTTGAGTCGTCTTTAGGTATCACAAACGTGATACTCCTTGAGCAACATATCGATTCGCTGGAGATGCAATGGCTGGCCGCATTCCGCAATATTTTATTGACGACCTTCTTGCGCGCATCAACATTACAGACGTTGTCGAAAGCCGCGTAAAGCTCCGCAAAAGCGGTAAAAACTACGCTGGCCTCTGTCCTTTTCATAACGAAAAATCGCCCTCTTTCACTGTTAATCCAGAAAAGCAATTTTACTACTGCTTTGGCTGTGGCGCAGGTGGCAATGCACTCGGATTTTTAATGGAGTATGAAAACACCTCCTTCCCAGAAGCGATTGAAGAGCTTGCTCGCATGGCTGGTGTCGACATACCCAAAGAAGAAACCAGTAGCAAACAGATCGAACGCGATCACCAAATGAAACAGCAGCTTTCGCTACTGGATCAAGCGAGCCAATACTTCCAGCACCAATTACAGGCATCGCACCTAAAACGCAAAGCCGAGCAATACCTGAACAAACGCGGACTGACCCCCAATACCGTTGCACGTTTTTTAATCGGTTATGCACCACCGGGCTGGGACAATCTGATTAAACACTTCAGCTCTCTTTCAGACGCCCCACAACAACTTGAAAAAGCAGGAGTTGTTGTATTCAACGAAGACAAGAGGAAATATTACGACCGTTTTCGTGATCGCATTATCTTCCCCATTCGTGATATGCGTGGACGCGTCATAGGCTTCGGTGGACGCGTACTGGGTGATGAAAAACCCAAGTATCTAAACTCACCTGAAACCGACACCTTTCACAAAGGCCGTGAGCTCTATGGCCTATATGAAGCCAGACAACATAATCGCCAACTTGAACGCCTACTGATTGTCGAAGGCTATATGGATGTCGTGGGTTTAGCGCAAAACGGCATTCATTGGGCAGTTGCTACACTAGGCACCGCAACATCCGAACAACACATTTTAAGACTATTTAAATTGGTGCCTGAGGTCATTTTTTGTTTCGACGGCGATCAGGCAGGACGAAATGCAGCACAACGCGCACTCAATGTCACCCTGCCCTTAATGGAAGATGGTAAGTCTGTTCGCTTTCTCTTTTTACCCGAAGGTGAAGACCCAGACAGCCTAGTTAAAAAAGAGGGACAACCAGCTTTCGAGCAACGCATCGTTAGTGCAACCCCTCTTTCTTCGTACTTTTTTGAGAGCTTAGCAGGCGACAAACCACTTGATAGCATGGATGCCCGCGCCCAACTTGCTTCCGAAGCACTCCCCCTACTGCGAAGCATGAAACCCTGTTTACTGCAACAGATGATGCTGGAGCGCGTCAGTGAACTAACCGGCTTAAGTAAAGAGCAACTCCAAAGCTTAGAGGGACTTCAACAGATACACCCACCTGCCCCATCTGCAGAAGCAAGCACACCTATCAACAACTACACCCTTTCTGCAGATTATGAAGAATATCCGGAACTGCTGACCGAGCAACCACCCGATCACCTGTATGATGAGATTCATTCGACTGCATCCAGTACAACAAACCGAGGACGCGCATCACGCACCATTAGCCTGGTTAACCGTATTATCGCAATCCTTATTCACCGACCCGAGTTAGCGCGACAAATTGACGACCCCGAAACGCTCGGACAGTTGCAAGAGCCCAATATAGATTTATTAATAGAACTACTGAACTACTTTCGCCAACACCCAGAGAATTCGCTAGGCACCCTAAATGTCGATTGGAATCAAGATGCCCAACATCAGGCTTATCGCGTAATGATTGCTGAGATCTCTCACGTCGAACCGATACCCTCAAGCGCTAATGCACTAACGGAACTCAGGGATGCACTACAGCGGCTTTCAAGCCGACAAAATGACAGCCAACTTGATCGACTCTTGAAAAAACAAAAACTGTCCCCATTAACAACAGAAGAGAAAAAACAGTTGCAAACTCTCCTCTTGTCAGGAAGATAAAAAAGCGGCTCAGGATTTGGCAAACGCACATTTATGCTCTACTTTTATATCATGTTAAATGAATTTACGCGTAGTAACTATTCATCAAGGCACAAAACAGCTATAATGTTGCGCTTCTTTTTTTACCCATCACTTTTATCAGCATTCATCGCAGGGGCTCTATGTCAGATACTTCCCAACAGCAGTCTCGTCTGAAAGAACTCATCGCGCGCGGCAAGGAACAAGGTTACCTCACGTATGCCGAGGTCAACGACCACTTGCCTGAAGATATCGCCGATCCAGATCAGGTTGAAGATATCATCCGCATGATTAACGACATGGGCATCAGTGTGTCTGAAGTGGCACCCGATGCTGAAACTCTGTTAATGACCGAAGGTGACTCTGTTGAGGATGCCGACGAAGAAGCCGTTGCAGCGCTTGCCGCGGTAGAGTCCGATGCAGGTCGTACCACCGATCCAGTGCGCATGTACATGCGTGAAATGGGCACCGTAGAACTTCTAACACGCGAAGGCGAAATTGAGATCGCCAAACGTATCGAAGAAGGCATCCGCGAAGTTATGATGGCGCTTTCCTACTTTCCAGGAAGTGTCGAAGCCATTCTGGAAGCCTATGATGCGACACTGCAAGAAGAAGGTCGTCTAAGTGACATCTTTAGTGGCTATATCGATCCTGATGCCCCGATCCCTGAAGATGAGGTCGATGTGGAAGAGATCGATGAAGAGGATGATAGCGACGACAGTGATGACGACGATGACGATAATAACAGTGACGACAACAGCGATGATGAGAAAGATCGCGGTCCAGATCCAGAGGAAGCCGCTCAGCGCTTTGGCTTGATTCGTGAGTGCCTAGAAGCCTACATCCGCGCTTTGGAAACTACTGGTAAATCCAGCGCTGAAGCACAGCAGGCACTGGAAGACCTAAGCATCGCTTTCGCGCCGATCAAACTCTCACCAAGATTCTATGAACTCTTAGTCAGCCGAATTCGTGAGTACATCGAAAAAATTCGTACACAAGAACGCACCATCATGCGCATCTGTACACAGCGCGCCGGCATGCCTCGTAAAGAGTTTATTCAAAACTTCCCTGGCAACGAAACCAACCCAGAGTGGTTCGATAGCTTAGCCGCTGGAAAACAAAGCTGGGCAGCAAAAATTGGTCAAAACCTGGATGACCTAAAACGCTCACAGCGTCGACTCATTCAAATTCAAAATGAAGTCGGGATCACCCTAGTTGAAATCAAAGAAGTTAACCGCCGTCTCTCTATCGGTGAAGCTCGCGCTCGCCGCGCCAAAAAAGAGATGGTAGAAGCCAACTTGCGTCTGGTTATTTCGATAGCAAAAAAATACACCAACCGTGGCTTACAGTTTCTAGATCTCATCCAAGAAGGCAACATCGGCCTGATGAAAGCCGTGGACAAATTTGAATACCGCCGTGGTTACAAGTTCTCAACCTATGCCACCTGGTGGATTCGTCAAGCGATTACCCGCTCTATTGCTGACCAAGCGCGTACCATCCGTATTCCCGTTCACATGATCGAAACGATCAATAAGTTGAATCGTATCTCGCGTCAAATGCTTCAAGAAATGGGTCGTGAACCCACTCCAGAAGAACTGGCCGAGAAGATGGAAATGCCAGAAGACAAAATTCGCAAGGTCCTCAAAATCGCGAAAGAGCCTATCTCTATGGAAACCCCCATCGGTGACGATGAAGATTCCAGCTTAGGCGACTTTATTGAAGACGTCGTCATGACCTCTCCGGTCGATACTGCAACCGGCGAAGGGCTTCGCGAAGCCACTAAGAGCGTGCTTTCGGGATTAACTGCAAGAGAAGCCAAAGTACTGCGCATGCGCTTTGGTATCGACATGAATACCGACCATACCCTAGAGGAAGTCGGTAAGCAGTTTGACGTAACCCGTGAGCGTATTCGTCAGATCGAAGCCAAGGCACTGCGCAAGCTACGCCACCCAAGTCGCTCCGATCACCTTCGCGGCTTCCTTGACGAGCAATAACAGTCACTTAAACATCACAGAGTTATTGCGCCAATGCTTACGAATCGGTATCATTGGCGCTCGTTTTTAGGGCCTATAGCTCAGTTGGTCAGAGCAGCGGACTCATAATCCGTTGGTCCCAGGTTCAAGTCCTGGTGGGCCCAC
>SLCQ01000082.1 GCA_007125745.1 Nitrincola sp. | reverse complement strand
GAAACGACTCGCTGTCATAACTTAGCTTTCATTCCTGCCGCACGCGATCAACTTAGAGAGATGGAAGCTCAATATGGTCAACGGGTGGCTGGCCCCAACTATCCGGTAAACTTTGCGCGCATGCTACTTAACCCACCACAGAACAGTTACACACCCGAGCGCATAGGTGAAGGGCGCATCTACCATTTACCTATCAACGAATATACTGACGCGGCCTGGTCTAGCTTGGAAGCTGTGCATCGCGCTTATTATGATAACTAGGCAGGCGCGCTATCTAGAGAAGAATAACTGCTGAGCGTTGTGTTGGGTTTGCGTTGTTATGGTTTCAAGACTAACGCCTCTGAGTGTTGCGATGGCTTGTGCGACTTCAATCACTCGCAGTGGCGTATTGGGCTGATGCTGATAGCCTTGCAAAGGCATATCAGGTGCGTCTGTCTCCAAAAGCATCCAGTCTAAAGGCAACTCGCGAACCATGCGATGTTGCCGCTGAGCACGATCATAGGTCACTGCACCACCAAAACCCAGCTTAAACCCTAATTTTGCATAGTGTTTTGCTTGCTCAAGACTACCTGAGTAGGCATGTACAACCCCTCCTCTCGGTAGCGCGTAACGCTTTAATAGACTTAGCATGCGCTCATGCGCTTTCACTACGTGCAAGATAACCGGAAGATCCCTTTCGCGAGCTAGCTTCAGCTGTTCTTCCAACAACATCAACTGCACCGCTTCAGGTGCTTGATTGGGGCGTGCATCCAAGCCTATCTCACCCAATGCACACACTGACCTAGATCGAGAAAGCCAATCAGCCAATCGACTGACAGCCTGAGCTGAGTGCTCTTGGATAAAGCAGGGGTGCAAGCCTAATGCAAAATGAATAGTGTCAGGCCATTGCGCATGAATAGCTTCAATCTTGGCAAAGTTTTGCAGACTCACACCAGGGATCAGTATTTGCTCAATACCCAAGCGCTGAGCCTGACTCATCAACACGTCACGATCTGAATCGAATACAGCAAAGTCGAGATGACAGTGCGTATCAAAAAACACCTTAGTGCTCTCGAGTGGCTCTAAATTGAATATCGGGCCAACGCTCTTCTGTCAGAGACAGATTCACTCGCGTCGGCGCTAAATAGGTTAATAATCCAGCACCATCTAAGGCTAAATTCTCGTGGCCTTTTCGCTTAAACTCTTCAAGCATTTTGTTATCGTTGCATTCAACCCAACGCGCTGTTTGCACACTGATCGGTTCATATACACATTCCACTTTATACTCGTCTTTTAAGCGGTACACTACCACCTCAAACTGAAGCTGACCCACTGCGCCAAGAATCAAGTCATTATTTTTAACAGGCATAAACAGCTGGACGGCTCCCTCTTCTGAGAGTTGTTGAAGCCCTTTTTGCAACTGTTTCATTTTAAGAGGGTCTTTAGGTCTTACACGACGAAACATTTCCGGCGCGAAATGTGGAATACCGGTAAACTTGAGCGCCTCACCTTCCGTAAAGGTGTCGCCGATCTGAATAGTTCCATGGTTGTGCAAACCGATGATATCACCCGACCAGGCTTCTTCTACGTTTTCACGATCACCCGCAATAAAGGTCACCGCATCAGCAATGCGCACATCCTTACCGGTGCGGACATGGCGCATCTTCATACCACGGGTATAGCTACCCGAACAGATACGCATAAAAGCGATACGATCGCGATGCTTGGGATCCATATTGGCTTGTATCTTAAAAATAAAACCACTGAATTTTTCTTCATCAGCTGAAACATCACGCGTTTCGGTCGGTCGTTTCGGCGGCGCAGGTGCCCACTCCACAAAGTGGTCTAGCATTTCACGTACACCAAAGTTGCCTAGCGCGGTGCCAAAGAAAACTGGCGTTAAACGACCTTCAAGGTAGGCATCCATATCCCACGGATGGGTGGCGCCTTTGACCAGTTCGATCTCATCGACAAAACTTTCGTACTCATCGTCCAGTAGCTTTCTGGCAGACTCTGAATCTAAACCATGAATCAACTGCTCTTCAGCAAGTGTATGTCCCATGCCAGGAGTAAACAGATGAATGGTATCGGTGTAGAGGTTATAAACACCTTTAAACCATTTCCCCGAGCCGATGGGCCAATTGATCGGCGCCGCTTCAATCTTAAGCACCTCTTCAATCTCATCAAGAAGTTCAATCGGATCACGAATGTCGCGGTCCAACTTATTCACAAACGAAAAGATCGGTGTATCACGTAAACGACAAACATCCATCAATTTGATGGTGCGTTCCTCAACACCTTTTGCACCATCGACCACCATCAAAGCCGAGTCAACTGCCGTCAGTGTTCTGTAGGTATCTTCAGAGAAGTCTTCATGTCCCGGCGTATCGAGTAGATTGACTGTGCGCTCTTTGTAAGGAAACTGCATGACTGAAGAGGTAATGGAGATACCGCGTTCTTGCTCCATCGTCATCCAGTCGGATGTTGCATGACGATCACTACCGCGCCCTTTGACTGTGCCGGCAATTTGAATCAACTGACCGATGAGCAAAAGCTTTTCTGTGATCGTTGTTTTACCCGCATCGGGGTGAGAGATGATAGCAAAAGTTCTTCGCTTATTGATTTCATTAAGAAAATCTTGGTTTGCCATGTATAAATTCTTTTAGTTTGTACACGGATTTGTACACACTTTTGGAAGTACTCTCTTTTAAGTTCTTCGCTTGTCAAATCCGTCGTGTTAATCGTAATTGGCCGCTATTTTCGCTGATCTTGACTTTATAAACAATCAATTGCTATCAAATCGGTTACCATTTACTCTCAGCGTAGCGGTATGTTTCGTAAGTGCATTTCGATAGCTTCAATCATTGACTTGGTAAGGGGTAAATGCGCTTTTTCTTTCGCCCATACCTCATGGAAGCGTGCTACAGTTTGCTTTGCGGTATCTAACACCAATTTTTCTGGCAACATGGCTTTGGCCGCTAAGTGTGACAGCTCATCCAGCGTGAAATCGCTGAATTTCTTGCTACGGCTCACCTTCAGCGATGCATTATCATCTGGGATATAGGGAATGGTTGAAACAAAGTCATAAGCAGGTGCAATAGACGCAGTGCGCTTATCTTTGTAGATCACAGACCAATTCTTCAAATGCATATCAGCATTGCCAATTAGGGTATTGAACACCAGTCGGCGAGTAAATTCAGCAATGTCTTCGTCTTGCCCTTCAATACCGATAACCTGTGCAATATTCCGTATACTAGCTTTTTTGTATTTATCTTGAGGATAAACGCCAAACACTTGCGCAAAGTCTTCAATGTGCACAGCTTGACCATCTGCACGGTCAAAACGCTTGATCACAAAAGCACTATCACCAAATTTGCCAATGCCATTTGGGATATTAGCAATACGATTAATAGGCAGTAGCTGCGTTTCTGGCACGTCCATTCCCAGCATTCGAGCCAGTTCCATCATTGAATATTCATTTTCTGGCACAGCTTCAAATCGAGACGACGGTAATTTTACAATCCAAGAGCCACCTTGCCCGGTTGCTGGGATCGTCAAACCGCCATTTGCCTGCTGCACAGCTGAAAACTTCAATTGCACTCCCGCTAATGAAAAACGCATTGGCCCATCTATTTTCGTTTCATCTTCTATGTCTTGATGCACATTAGGTGGTAAGGCTTCACCATCCGCTGGCTCAACCGTGATCGCGCCAGCCAGATCCTGCCCCAGTACCCACAATAGAAAAAACTCCCGCGCTGGATTAACACCGGCACGCTCTGCCAGGTAATTTCGCATGTTTTCTTCTGGCAAAAGGTTAGAGAAAAACGGGGTTAACATAGTTTGGGTCGGTTTGAAGCTAGTCAGCAGGCCACCTAACGAATCTTTAAAGCCAAGCCCTAACACAGGCCGTGATTCGTCATTAATGTACGAATCCATAAAGGCAAAAAGCGTTCTGTCATTGCCCACATTGGTAATTGTTGCAATGGGTTCACCGTACAGCAAAACGTTGAACGTAGAGACACGGTTAGTCATTGTCGTCTTCCTCTAACCGATATGCCGGCGACATTGGCTCACCCTCGTCGATGATGCCGTTAACACCTTGGCCACTTCGAATGATCGACTTGATGGCAGGTACAGATTTTTTTGGCGCAACAAATAACTCTAGGTCGAGTACACGGGCAAGAGCAACCAAACTGGATACTCTTAAATCAACACTGCCAGACTCGATTTTAGATATATGGCTTTGCGGCACACCCGAACGAGCGCTCAGCTCTCTTTGACTAAACCCCTTTCGTACCCGAGCTTCTCGAAGGCTTTCTAGTATCTGCTCTGTTACATAGCTCATTTCGATACACCTTAATGCATCACTGAAGAAAAATTATTCATCAAAACATATCACACCAACTCATAGAACACAAAGTTGATTAGCTATTACATATCAACGAACATGAACTGATACACAATTACATATAAGCAAGGTGAAGGTTTTTGCCATCAACAAAAGAGCGACAGAAAATTTTGTACACACAGACCGCTAGAGGTTACATCAATCTAATCGATACTGATCATGACAAGAGCGGCAACTTTGTAAGGTTTGCCGAAACAGGTCGCGTGTTTGGCGATCATTTCCAGCTTCTGACGACTGGGCCATCTGTGCCGTTACATCAATAAACGTCTGCATGCGCTGATCAAAGTCTTCTCGATTATCCCACATACGTGACGCTGTACGACTATCAACCTGCCGACTGGCATCGGTAAAGCCTTCATGCGCTAATCGACCTAATCGGCTTAACAAGTCGGCACGATAGGCGAACTCCTCTTCTGAATAGGCTTGACTACGATGCATAGGGTTAAGCACATTTAACTGAAAGCTCATCAACCGGAAAGCAGATTGACGATATTCAACACTGTCTTCAGGGTTCATGTTATCCGCCTTAGCGCAGGTGACACCTAACAGCAGACTCATTAACACGAGTGTTTTTTTCATAGCTTGCCTCATCGTAAAGTTAAACATAATGTTAAATCATAAGTGCGACATTCTGACGCGCCCCGAGTTCCACTAAAAGGATTATAATAGCACTATCAACAAGGAGATCAGATTGAACCGCCACCAACAGCACTTACTGCATTTAAGCTACATACGCACCATTATTCTGTTTGTGGTATGTATCGCCCTATTGATTGCCATACCTGAGTTACAGCTAACACCCAGCCTCTGGCTGACCGGGATCTGCTTGATCTCTTTAATTGCATTGAACTTAATGACGTATGTTCGTCTGCATTCTCACTGGCCGGTGCTTGATGCTGAATTTTTCGCACAGCTTTGTGCCGATGTAGTCATCTACGCCGCCCTGCTCTATCAATTTGGTGGCGCCAGCAACCCTTTTGTTTTTGTGCTCTTAATACCACT
>SLCQ01000276.1 GCA_007125745.1 Nitrincola sp. | reverse complement strand
GTTCAGATTTGTTCTTGAAGATGTAAATACACCTGCAGAGAGTACATTTAGTATCTCCGGAGTTGTTCTGGATTTGGAAGATGACGATCAGTTTGAGCTAGATGGTGATGTTTATTCATTGATCGTTGATCCTTTGAGTGATGAGGCAGAGCAACTTCAGAGAGCCGATCCAAGAATTGACTTGTCTACAGTGCAATTTGACAGTAGTAATGGACGACTGACATTTGAATTTAAATCAGAATACACAGATATGGGCAGTGTTTTTGTTCGAGATTATAATGCTACACCTGCTGAAGGTGCGATCGTTCCTGTCGATCTTGTGGAAAAACGCGATGCTAACGAAGTTCGCAATTACGGGATAGATCTTGATACGACTCCTCCACCATCAGGTTTTATTACGATTGGTGGAGTGCAGATCCAGGTAACAGATTCAACAACCTTGACAAGTTTAGAAGCGGCGATTCGGGCAAATGAGCCTAGAATACTTGATAGAAATCCAGATATCGAATCAGTTACAGTTGTGGATGGTCCAAACTCAACAAGAGAATTGCAAATTACCTTCAGAGCAACAGCGGGTGATATTCCGGATACAGATTTTCGTCCCACTGTCAATGGTACTGGTATAACATTAGGGGTACCTGATCCTAACGATCCCTTATTACGAAGACCTACTAGTGAAACAAGTGGAGATAACGGCTTTTTAGGTCACTACAGAAAATATGCCTACCTTAATAACGAACAGTTACTGGATATAGGAAAACGTGAAGACCCAGGATCTGGTACCCTTACAGAAGAAGGTCCAATTCTTATCTCATTCAGGCCTGAAAGTGGATTGCTTGATGGGATTAATGTTTTTGGTGAGAGTGGTCAGTTCTCACCAGGTACACAAGTGCCTGCAATTACCATACAGGGAGCAGATCCAGCCAATCCCAATACTGAGATAAGGTTAGATCTTACAAACTCGACCCAGTTTGCTTCGGCATCTATTGTCAAGAATCAGCAACAGGATGGGTACACTAAAGGCGACTTGATTGGTGTAACCTTTGCGCCAACCGGTGAAATGGTTGCTTCCTTTAGCAACGGACAAAATCAGTCCTTAGGTGTGGTGGCCTTTGCAACCTTTGAGAACCAAGATGGTCTGCAGCCTTCAGGTGATACCGAATGGATAGCGACTTTGGCATCGGGTAATGCGATTCTTAACCCGCCTGGAACAGGTCTTAATGGTACATTGCGTTCAGCTGCACTAGAGCAGTCTAACGTTGATCTTTCAACTGAGCTGGTTAACTTGATTCAAGCGCAGCGTAACTTCCAGGCGAGTTCTAAAACACTAGAAACCGCCAATAACATTACGCAGACTATCTTGAATATCTAATCTATCTGAAGAGGGCGTTCTTGGAGCGCCCTCTTTGCGTTTAAAGCCTTACTTTTTTCCAGTCTCCTTTCTTCTAGCCTCCTTTATTTTACCCTCTACTCTTTAGTCTGATTACCTTGATTCATTGCGTTACTCGGATGTTCTAGCTCAATGGCACGCTACTTGCAGTATTACTAGTAATCCCGATAAAAGCGGCAAGCCGCATCCGCCGCATTAAGGAGTGGATAATGGATAAAGTGTTATACCTGGCCATGACTGGGGCGCGTGAAAATATGAATGCGCAACAGATTAGAGCCAATAATCTGGCCAATGTGACCACCACAGGTTTCAAACAAGACTTTGAGCAAGCGCGCTCAATGCGCGTATTTGGGGATGGTCAGGCGTCGCGTGTGTACTCCATGGCCGAGACTCCAGGTACCAACCGCGCTTCAGGTACGCTACAACAAACAGGTCGTGACTTAGATATAGCGGTCATAAACGGTGGTTGGTTGGCTGTTCAGGCACCGGATGGAACCGAGGGTTATACCCGTGCGGGCGAACTGCAAATTAATGCCGCCAATCAACTGGTAACGGGCAGTGGTTTGCCAGTAATTGGTAATGGTGGCAACCCGATTGTGATACCGCCAGCTGAGAAGGTCCAAATTGCTAATGATGGAGCGATTACCGTTCGTCTATTAGGTGATGATGCTGCACAGCTAGCGCTGGTAGATGTTATCAAGGTGGTTGAGTTAGATCCTGCTACGTCGTTTAAAAGCCCTGAAGGCTTGATGCGCACCAATGATCAAGCGCCTCTTCCGCCTATGGCCAATGCAGAAGTTAGATCAGGTTATCTTGAGACCAGTAATGTAAATGCCGTTGAAGAACTCACTGCCATTATCTCTTTGTCCCGACAATATGAGATACAAGTCAAGATGATGAAAACGGCAGAAGAGAATTCAAGCTCCGCAGCACGCGTGCTGCAGTTGAGCTAAATGACAATCATAGGAGAGTGACATGCACGGTGCACTTCATGTAGCAAAAACAGGGCTTAGCGCTCAGGATACCAATCTTCGTGTAATCTCAAATAACCTGGCAAACGTTAGTACCACTGGGTTTAAAAAAGATCGTGCAGTATTTGAAGATCTGCTGTATCAAATTCGACGTCAGCCCGGTGCACAAAATGCTGACGATGCGCAACTCCCTTCAGGATTACAACTTGGACATGGTGTGCGCACCGTCAGTACTCAAAAAATGTTTGATACCGGTGATTTGCAAATTACTGATAGAACTTTTGATGTCGCCATCAATGGACGTGGATTCTTCCAGGTTCTGCAGCCCAATGGAGATATTGCTTACACCCGCAATGGACAGTTTCATTTAAATGGTGATGGGCAAATCGTGACATCTGAGGGCTACTTGCTCGATCCGGAAATTGACCTGCCAGGCGAGGTGGTCAACTTCAGTGTGGGTGTGAATGGTATCGTAACGGCAGTTATTGCCGGAGATCCAAATCCACAGGTACTCGGTCAAATTGAATTAGCAGACTTTGTAAACCCTGAAGGTTTGCAAGCAGTTGGACAAAATCTGTTTATCGAGACGGCCGCCAGTGGTCCAGCCAATGTGCTAAACCCTGGTGAAGAGGGTGCAGGTATCCTGAAGCAAGGTATGTTGGAGGGCTCTAACGTGAATGCCGTTGAGGAGCTCGTTAACATGATTACAACGCAACGTGCTTATGAGATTAACTCCAAAGTGATCTCGACGGCTGACCAAATGCTTGCGTTTGCGACTCAGCAGCTTTAATGCGTAATTTGTGAGGTTAGGCTAATGAAACACTCCATTAAACTGTCAATATTGGTGATCGCCTTAATGGTCTTGTCGGGTTGTGTGCACAAAGCGCCAAAGCCCGACAATCCCTATTATGCCCCTGTACAGATGCCAACCTTTGAAACTCCGAAACCGATTAATGGTGCCATCTATCATGCCTCTACCAATCGAAACATATACAGCGATGGTCGGGCAGGTCGTGTGGGGGATATTATTACCATTAATCTGACAGAGCGAACTCAGTCGAGTAAACAGTCCAGTACCAGTTTAGACAAGAGCACCAATGTCAACCTGCCTACACCCAATGTGATGGGTGAGCCAGTCACCGTTTTTGGACGTGAAGTGTCTGCAGGCGTTTCTGGAAATAGTAGTTTTGACGGTGATTCCTCTTCCAATATGCGCAATCAATTATCTGGGAATATTACTGCGACCATACATGAAGTTTATCCCAATGGTGTCATGTTGGTGCGAGGAGAAAAATGGGTAACGCTCAATCAAGGGGATGAATATATTCGCATCAGTGGCCTTGTGCGTCCTCAGGACATAGGCCCAGATAATACCCTAGATTCTACACGCCTTGCCGATGCTCGCATCACCTATAGCGGTACAGGTGCCACGGCTGACGTGAATGTCATGGGCTGGATCAGTCGCTTCTTTATCAGCGCATTAATGCCGTTCTAAGTGAGGTGTTAAATGAGAAAATTACTTTTATTAGCTTTGGTCTTGCTGTTCAGTTTGGAGTCGGCCATCGCCAATGTGAACACCTCGCGACTGAAAGATTTAATTACGGTTTCCGGTGTTCGTGATAACCAGTTGGTTGGTTATGGTTTAGTGGTCGGCTTAGATGGAACCGGTGATAGGCGGGCAAACTTTACTTCTGAGACCTTTCGAAATTTATTGAATAATATGGGCGTGGCGATGCCGCCCAATGTCAATCCACAGTCAAGAAACATTGCGGCCGTTGCGATACATGCTAACTTGCCACCCTTTGCAAGCCCGGGGCAAACCATTGATATTACCGTCTCGACTATTGGCGATGCGAGTAGCTTACGTGGTGGTTCATTGTTAATGACTCCATTAAAAGGTGCGGACGGTCAGGTCTACGCCATGGCACAGGGTAATCTCATTGTGGCAGGCTTCGGTGCGGAAGGTAGCGATGGCTCCAGAGTCTCTGTTAACGTGCCGAGTGTAGGACGAATCCCAAATGGTGCAACAGTTGAACGTGAGGTGCAAAGCGGATTTAATCAAGGTGATAGTTTGACCTTGAACCTTAAAACGCCTGACTTTACCACTGCAAGAACAGTGTCTGAGCAGATTAACAACTTGTTAGGGCCTAACGTGGCGATGGCGTTAAATTCAACTTCGATTCGAGTCCGTGCTCCACGTGATCCCTCTCAACGAGTCAGTTTTATGTCGGTGCTGGAAAACCTGCCTATCGAAACAGCAGAAGAAACAGCGAAGGTGATAATTAACTCCCGCACTGGCACAATAGTGATTGGACAACATGTACGTGTATCACCAGTGGCTATTACGCATGGTGGTTTGACAGTGAACATCACAGAGAATCTGGATGTCGATCAGCCAGGCGCTCTGGCACAAGGTCAAACCGTGGTGACACCGCGTACAGAGCTCGAAATAGACGAGGGATCTGGGCGTATGTTTGAGTTTTCGCCAGGTGCCTCATTGCAAGATATCGTCGAAGCCGTGAACAACGTGGGGGCGGCCCCAGGTGACTTGATGGCGATATTAGAAGCCTTGAAACAAGCCGGCGCTTTACGCGCTGAGTTAGTGGTGATCTAAATGGTTATGGGTAATCCTCCTGTTACGTCGCAAAGTCCTCAGTTTTATACTGAACTGAATCAACTCAATGACTTGCGCAGAAAAGCCAGCACTGATGAGAAGGCGGCTTTGCAGGAAGTCGCGCAGCAGTTCGAACAGATATTTCTTGGCATGATGCTCAAGAGTATGCGTGATGCCAATGCCTCCTTTGGTGAAGATAACCCTTTTAACAGTGACAATACGCGTTTCTTCCAGGATATGTACGACCAGCAACTCACCTTAGAGTTGGCAGGAAGTGGTGGAATGGGGTTAGCGGATGTCATGGTGCGTCAATTAAGCCAACACAGTGATGTGCGCACGACCAAAGGACGGGAAGATGATGAACGCCCACTCACCGAAGCCGAAATGCTGATCAATCGCGCAATGAACTTAACAGCGGG
>SLCQ01000104.1 GCA_007125745.1 Nitrincola sp. | reverse complement strand
AGTGAAATGAGTTGCCCACTGGTAGCAACCAATGAAGTGATGTTCTTGCATGCTGAAGATTTCGAAGCACACGAAGCACGTGTCTGTATTAATCAGAGTCGCACATTAGCTGATCCCTCTAGGCCTAAGGATTATTCTGATCAGCAATATTTTCGCACGGCAGATGAAATGGCGTCTCTCTTTGCCGATCTTCCTTCTGCTATAGAAAATACCTGGGTTATCGCACAGCGTTGCAACGTTGAAGTGGAGCTAGGTACCTATTATCTACCTGAGTATCCTATCCCAGACGGTATGACCATGGATGATTTTTTTCGCCATGTGTCGGCGCAGGGATTAGAAGATAGGTTGAAGTCGATCCTGAATACTGAGGATTCTGAGTACTCACAACAACGTCAAACCTACTATGATCGACTCAAGTTTGAGTTAGACATCATTATACAGATGGGGTTTCCAGGTTATTTTTTGATCGTTATGGATTTTATTCAGTGGGCAAAAGATAACGATATTCCTGTCGGGCCAGGGCGTGGTTCAGGAGCTGGTTCATTGGTTGCCTATGCATTGAAGATAACCGATCTAGATCCTTTGGAATATGATCTTCTTTTCGAAAGATTCCTAAATCCGGAGCGGGTATCTATGCCTGATTTTGATATCGATTTTTGTATGGATAATCGAGATAGAGTCATCGATTATGTCGCAGATCGATATGGTCGAGATGCCGTTTCTCAGATCATTACCTATGGCACCATGGCCGCCAAGGCGGTGGTAAGAGATGTGGCCAGGGTACAAGGTAAGCCTTTTGGCTTGGCAGATCGGTTATCAAAAATGATTCCATTTGAAGTAGGAATGACGCTGGGTAAGGCCATTGAGCAAGAAGCGGCTCTTAAGGAATTTGTAGAGACTAATGAAGAAGCGGCCGAAATTTGGGAAATGGCACTAAAGCTTGAAGGTATTACACGTAATGTTGGAAAGCATGCTGGGGGTGTCGTCATAGCACCCACAAAGCTGACCGATTTTTCACCGACCTACTGTGATGAAGAAGGTCATGGGCTGGTAACGCAGTATGATAAAAACGATGTAGAAGAAGCCGGTCTTGTTAAATTCGACTTTTTAGGATTGCGAACCTTGACGATTATTGATTGGGCATTAAAAACAATCAATGAAAAGCGCCAGCGTGAAGGTCAAGAAGCATTACGTATCGAAGGGATAAACTTAGAAGATCCCGCTGTCTTTAAGTTACTCCAGCGTGCAGAAACAACCGCTGTGTTCCAGTTAGAGTCCTCTGGTATGAAGGATTTGATTAGACGCCTTCAGCCAAGTCGTTTTGAAGATATTATTGCACTTGTTGCTCTGTTCCGGCCAGGTCCATTGCAGTCGGGCATGGTAGATGACTTTATTAATCGTAAACATGGTCGAGAACCGCTTGCTTGGCCGCATCCCAACTATCAGCTTGAAAGTTTGCAACCCGTGTTGGAGCCTACTTACGGTATTATTTTGTACCAAGAGCAAGTAATGCAGATTGCGCAGGTTATGGCCGGTTACTCCCTAGGAGAAGCTGACTTGTTACGTCGAGCCATGGGTAAAAAGAAACCTGAAGAGATGGCCAAGCAACGTCAGTTTTTTTTAGATGGCTCAGTCAACCAGGGTATTGATGTAAATTTAGCAGGCAATATTTTTGATCTGGTGGAAAAGTTTGCTGGGTACGGCTTCAATAAGTCGCACTCGGCTGCGTATGCATTAGTTTCTTATCAAACAGCCTGGCTTAAAACTTTTTATCCAGCTCCTTTTATGGCCGCTGTGCTCTCGTCCGATATGCAGAATACCGATAAGGTAGTGATCTTTATCGAAGAGTGTCGTCAGATGAAGCTCAAGGTGAATTTGCCGGATGTGAATGCCAGTGACTTTATGTTCACTGTTAATGACGCTGACGAAATTGTATATGGCTTAGGCGCTGTGAAAGGGGTCGGTGAAGGGCCTGTAGAGGCGATTGTCAACGCTAGAAAGGACGGACCATTTAAAGATCTTTTTGATTTTTGTGCTCGAGTGGGTGTTAAACGTTTGAACAAGCGAGTGATGGAAGCTCTAGTTAGATCAGGTGCCTTAGATAAGTTAGGTCCCAATAGAGCGGTGCTATGGCAAGCGATAAGTGCAGCTCTTCAATCAGCAGATCAGGCAGCACGCAATGCCGATGCCGGTATGCTGGATCTGTTTGGTGAAGTGATCGCTGAGACACCCAGTGACCCTTATGCGGAGTTCTTAACGGCACGAGAGTGGAGTGACAAAGAGCGTCTTCTTGGTGAAAAAGAAACCTTGGGTCTTTATGTAACGGGTCATCCTATTGATGAGTATGAGCCGGAATTATCCCGTTTGGTTAGTAAAAAGCTGGTGGATATCCAACCACAACGTGGGCGTACGCAAAAAATGGCCGGTCTGATCGTCGATATGCGTATTAAAAAGACCAAAAAAGGCGATAATCTGTGCATTTTGACCCTAGATGATCGTAGTGCCAGAATGGATATTACCCTTTTTGGTGATACTTTTGACGCTTCGCGTTCAATCATTAATAAAGATGTGGTTGTAATCATCGAAGGCGAAGTGGCGCCAGATGATTACAATGGTGGTGTTCGAGCCAGAGGGCAAAGTGTCATGAATGTAGCTCAAGCACGTTCACGTCATGCCAGTCATATTGAAATCCGTTGTGATGCACAGACACTATCAAATGCCCGCATCAAATCGCTTAAAGCATCGCTTCAGAAAATAGATCAAGCATCGGAGTCTATTCCGATGATCTTGCGTTATCAGCGTGATGATGCGGAAGGAGATCTTCGACTCGGAGAGGCTTGGCACTCAGAACCTTCCGATGATCAACTGATCGCTTTAAAAGAGCTTTTTGGAAATGAATCAGTCAGGCTCGTGTGGCCGGATCACTAAAATGCGATTGAGATTGCACGACAGGGTGATGCCTGGGGTGGTTATCAATCTGCGCAGCAGGTAAAATCCATTTAGTATTTATTTTTAACCCTTGATTAACGCAGAACTGGAAGCGCATGAACCCAAATTATCTGGATTTTGAACAGCCAATTGCTGAACTAGAGGCCAAAATCAAAGAGTTGCGCCATGTTGGTGAGGGTAACGTCGATTTGAATCTCAGTGAAGAGATCAATACGTTACAAGAGAAAAGTCATAAGCTGACGCGCTCTATCTTTGAGGATCTCACAGCATGGCAGGTTTCCCAATTATCACGTCACCCTCAGCGTCCTTATACACTGGACTATATTCAATTGGCCTTTGATGACTTTGATGAAATCCATGGTGACAGGCATTTCGCAGATGATCCAGCAATCGTGGGTGGTGTCGCTCGTTTAGATGGAGTGCCTGTGGTAGTCATTGGTCATCAAAAAGGGCGAGAGGTTAAGGAAAAAGTTCGTCGTAATTTTGGTATGCCGCGTCCTGAAGGATATCGCAAAGCACTCAGAATTATGGAGATGGCAGAGCGCTTCAAATTACCAGTTTTAACCTTTATTGATACACCGGGTGCCTATCCAGGTATTGATGCAGAGGAACGTGGGCAATCGGAAGCGATCGCCTATAATTTGGCCAAAATGTCACGCTTGCGTACACCGATTATTTCAACCGTCATTGGTGAAGGTGGTTCGGGTGGCGCGCTGGCTATCGGCGTTTGTGATGAACTCCTGATGCTTCAATACGGTACTTACTCGGTGATTTCGCCTGAGGGTTGTGCGTCGATTCTGTGGAAGAGTGCTGAGCGAGCACCTGATGCAGCGAAAGCGATGGGTATCAATTCAGAGCGTTTACACGAGTTAGGCTTAGTTGATCGTGTTATTCCAGAGCCTTTGGGTGGCGCTCACCGACAGCCTGCTGAAATGGCCGATAGCATCAAGTTGCAACTGCAGGAATCGTTAAGCCGCCTGCAATCTATGGATACAGATAGTTTGATTGAACGGCGTTATGAAAGATTAATGTCTTACGGCGTTGGTACTGTTTAAACGCTACACATATGGGTAACTACGATCCAGTTCAAGCGCTGGCTAACCTACCCGAACGCTTTCCTCAAGTCCGTCGCTGGTTCATTGCCTATAGCGGCGGGCTTGACTCGCAGGTACTCTTAGCTGCCGCCGTAAAAGCTCTACCACAGTCCTCTTTAGTCGCGATTCATATTAACCACCAACTTCAAGCCGAAGCTGATGTTTGGCAAAACCATTGCGAACAGATCGCAACCTCCTTATCGGTGAAATTTGTTGCTGTGAAAGTGCAGCCTCTCAGTCATTCTGAATCCTCGGCCAGAGACGCACGATACGATGCTTTTCAACAGGCGCTTCAAGCAAACGACGCCTTATTGATGGCACATCATGCAGATGATCAGGCAGAGACGATTTTGTTTCGTCTTTGTCGCGGCTCTGGTGTGGCTGGTTTAGTTGGCATTCCAGAGGTGCGTCAGTTTAACCAGGCGTTGATTATTCGTCCCTTTCTAGAGGTGACAAGATCTCAACTTCGGGCCTGGGCAAACCAATTGGGTTTAAAGGCTGGAGTCCATTGGATTGAAGACCCTAGTAATGCTGTCGAGGATTATGACCGAAACTACCTGCGTTTAGCGGTGTTACCCAGTCTGCAAAAGCGTTGGCCTCATCTGGTACAGCGTTTTGTTGAAACCTCTAAACATATGGCGCAGGCACAATCGATTTTAACCGAAGTGGCAGAACAAGATTTACTGCAGGTACTGGAAAAGCCTGAAGTGCTCAATATTCCGTCACTGTTAACGCTAAGCGTGGCGAGACAAGATAATCTGCTACGTGCATGGTTAGCACGCTACTCGGTTATAATGAATGAAAAACAATCAGAACAACTGAGGATTCAGTTTTTGTCGGGAGGTGCTAACCCAGAGCGTTCCATGAAGTTGAATGATCTGTGGTGTTTAAGAACCTATCGCAAACGTTTATTTATATCACCGCAGAGTCGCTTGAGCTTAACGCCTCTGTATGACCTAAAAGGCTCGATGCAACTGACTTCTGGTCAATTAACGCTTCCCGATAGCCTGACTGCTCAAGAAACCTCAATCTTTATTGATTTCAATAGAGGGACGGAAAAAATACACCCTATGGGTCGTGGTGTTGGAAAGACTATTAAACAGCTTTTTCAAGAAAATGGAGTGCCTCCTTGGTTGCGTGAGCAATGGCCATTAGTGTGCGATTCACAGGGCGTATTATTGGTTCCGGGCCTCTGTTTTGATAGGCGATGGCAGAAAAAAGAGGATTCTGTAGGATCTTGGCAACCTTTTGGATTGTCTGATCAGCCTTTTTTTGTTAGTCTGCAATACCATCTTGACCCCTCCTAAAATCCGACTTTTACAGGTTACGCATGACGCGCTATATATTCGTCACAGGCGGTGTAGTGTCCTCACTGGGCAAAGGT
>SLCQ01000095.1 GCA_007125745.1 Nitrincola sp. | reverse complement strand
CTTTTTTTACAACCTCGATTAGCTTTTGGGGGTCAAAAGGCTTTACTAACCAACCTGTTGCGCCAGCGGCTTTCCCCTGTGCTTTCATGTTATCACCTGCTTCAGTGGTTAAAACCAGTATTGGCACAGATCGGTAGGCTGGCAATGCTCGTAAGCTTTTAATTAAGGTCAAACCATCCATATTGGGCATATTCTGATCGGTCAAAATCAAGTCAAAACGCCCAGACTGCGCCTTTTCCAAACCCTGCTTGCCATCCACTGCTTCAGTGATATCGTAACCGGCACCTTTGAGCGTAAAACCCACCATCTGCCGAATAGAAGCTGAGTCATCAACTGTTAGTATAGACTTTCCCATGAAGTACTCCTGGGCCTAAAATTATTAAACTTACTATAAACCATAACTCATTATTAATTAAAGAGAGATAAACGTCATTTATACAGAAAAAGCTAAAATTTATTCGCAGCGCAAATTAATGGTGGTGGCCCCCGGGGCCATGCACATGACCGTGCGCAATCTCTTCTGCATCAGCTTCACGAATATCAGCAACCTGCACTTGGTAGGACAAGGTCTGTCCCGCTAAAGGATGGTTCATATCCACCAGCACCATAAAGCGCCCCGGCTTGATCACGGTCACATGCTTAGCACCTTGATCGGTTTCTACTAGCGCGACCATACCCGCTTTCCATTGGCGTTGACCTTTAGGTAATCCTTGCAAATGCTTTACGGGCACCTTCATCTGCATGGATGCTTGACGCTCGCCATAGGCCTCAGTTGGCGTAAGCGTCACTTCAAACTCATCCCCTGCCCGACGACCTGCCATTGCCGCTTCTAAGCCGGGTATCATGTTTTGATGACCGTGAAGATACACGACAGGGTCAGCCCCCATATTGGTTTCCAAAACCTGATCCTGGTCGTTTTTAAGCGTGTAAAAAAAACTAACGACGCTATCATCTTGAACTTGGCTCATCTCAATTTGTACTCATCGCTTATTATTAAAAAAGTTCGATATCTTGGTTTAATGTTGTTTTAGGAGCTTCTATCACTCCTTTGGCCAGCAACAGGTCATAAAAACATACTTGGTTTTTACCGTTTTGCTTCGCGTGATAGAGCGCTTTATCTGCCTTGTCAAGCACAGCATGAACAACATCACCACTATCAACTTTGACGGCACCAAAGCTAATAGTGACTTGCCCTACCTGCGGAAAATTAAAAGACTCTATCGCGAACCTGAATCGCTCAAATGCAGTACGGGCACCTTCGATATCAAGATTTTCGGTGACAATGACAAACTCTTCTCCACCGAAGCGAAACAACAGATCGCTCTCACGGAAAGAGTCACGCATGATTTGTGAAACTAGCAGTAAAACTTCGTCCCCGTAGATATGTCCTAAAGTGTCGTTAACCCGCTTAAAATCATCAATATCAACCAACCCCAACCAATAGTGCGATTCACCATCATCATGTTTGCGACGATCATTCTCTTGTTGATGGCTAGGCATTAATGATGTGGACATTCCAATAATGCGCTGAATACTCTCATCAAAGGTTTTGCGATTAAGTAACCCGGTTAACTGGTCGCGTTGTGCATCTTCGAGTAGATGACAGAAATTTCGATAGATTTGTAGCAACCCCTGAATAATTTTGACATCGTTAGTTGATCCCGGGCGCCTAGATTCGATCACAACGCAGACACTGAGTGATTGAAAATCAATGATGGGATAGGCTGACAAATTGTTACCATTAACCAGTTTTGTGTGGTAAGGAGTTTTTAGTTTTCTTACCATGCGTAGCGCACTGAGCAACTCGGGCTGATCCTTCTTTGTACGAAGTGATTCGTGACAGCCGTCATGCCCATATCGCATGGTAAATTTAATTTCCCCGTGATCATCATACTTCACCATCGTCACTTGTTCTGGCCGAAACAGCTCATGTACAGTTTTGAGAAGACTAAACTCTAATAGCTCCAAGTCACGAATAGAGGTAAGCGTTGCCAAACGATCCAGTAGATGCGGTGCTGAAGACAAGGAAGACTCCTGTGATGTGAAGAGTTAACGTCATTGCTAAATAAACATGTTATAGTTTCATTCTATCCTTAGATGATAACCCATACAATTTAAACCGTATTAGTAGGTTCAATTTACTGCATGCTCATCATTGATATCGAAGCATCGGGTTTACACCCAGATTACTCCTATCCCATTGAGATAGGGATTTACAACATGAACAAGCCCGAAACTTCGTTTGCTTTTCTCGTTAAACCTCATAAGAACTGGGTTTATTGGGATGAGTTTGCTGAAGAGATTCATGGAATCAGCCTTCATGAGTTGCAGGAGCATGGTGTATCCATCGAAAAAGCGTGCCAGCATTTGAATCAATACACTAATGAAATGTCTGAGGATAAGCCGTTCGTTATATCGGATGCACCCGATTTTGACTTTATGTGGCTCAAGTGCTTATTTTTGAGTGCTGATATACGCATGCAGTTTAAGCTAAAAGGCATTGATTCAGTTCTAGAACCGAGTCGACAAGCGACACTGCTCGCCGAGCTTGAACGACAAGAGATGCCACATAGAGCCTTGGCGGATGCACGAATAATTGGCGACATTCTTCGCGGATATTTACCCAGCTAAACTTTAAACTTTAACACTAAAACTAGACAAAACGGCAACAAGTCTTTAGTATATGCACCTCTTGTTGAGGCATAGCTGCGTAAAAAATGTGTGCGGCCAGCCTCTTTGCTAACTGAGCGGCTCGTTTCACAAACACCCTCTCTTCTATATATCAGGTAAAAATCACAGCATGTCGAACACTGACACTCTCCCCACCAATTTTGGTGATCTGGGCCTTTCTACGCCTATTCTTGAAGCATTAAACGAAGTCGGTTATGAAACCCCTTCTCCCATTCAAGCAGGTACCATTCCCGCGCTCCTTGAAGGTAAAGACCTGCTAGGACAAGCCCAAACAGGCACAGGTAAAACAGCTGCCTTCGCGTTGCCATTGCTACAACGTTTGGACCCATCTAAAACACACCCTCAACTGCTTATCCTGGCACCTACGCGAGAACTTGCATTACAAGTCGCAACAGCCTGTGAAAAGTATTCTAAACACTTGAACGGCATTCGCACTCTCTCGATTTATGGTGGTCAGGGTTATGACGAGCAACTTCGTGGCTTACGCCGTGGTGCTCAGGTTGTCATCGGCACGCCAGGGCGCGTCATGGACCACATCCGCCGAGGCACTCTAGCTTTAGATCAGCTACAAACTCTGGTCCTTGATGAAGCAGATGAGATGCTTCGAATGGGCTTTATTGATGATGTTGAATGGATTCTGGAACATACACCTTCACAACGCCAAATTGCACTTTTTTCTGCCACCATGCCACCGGCCATTCGCCGCATCGCTGAAAATTATCTGTCTGATCCAACCATTGTTAAGATTACCAGTAAAACAGCGACCGCCAGCACGATTCGTCAACGCGTATGGACCGTTCGTGGCATGCCTAAAGTCATGGCACTCACTCGCTTACTTGAGTTACGCGAACATGAAGGTGTTTTGGTGTTTGTCAGAACCAAAAATGCAACCGAAGAAGTTGCCGAACAACTGACTAAAGCAGGATTCCCTGCCGCTGCCTTGCATGGCGATATCGCTCAAAACCAGCGAGAAAAAATTGTTGATAAGCTGAAACGTGGCGAACTGGATCTCGTTGTCGCCACTGATGTAGTTGCGCGTGGGCTGGATGTTGAGCGCATTACCCATGTGGTTAACTTTGACATTCCCTATGATGCAGAGTCCTATATCCACCGGATTGGGCGCACCGGTCGTGCGGGCAGAAATGGCGATGCCATTTTGTTTGTAGCCCCTCGTGAACAACGCTTATTGCAGCAGATCGAAAGAACTACACGCTCCCCCATTGAAACACTCGAGCTTCCAACCGCTAAAGAGATCAATGCCCTGCGGGTGACTCGTTTGCAGGTGGAACTTGAAGCCGCGGCTAAAGACATCGACTTGTATCTACCACTGATTCAGCAGTTTACAGAAAACAGCGACCTGACGGCCGAGCAAATTGCTGCCGCAACACTTAAGCTTATGTACAAGAAATCACCTCTGTTCATGGATGAACGCGAGCCATCACCAGCACCTGCTCGTGAACGCCGCAACCGCAATGACAAGGAACGTGGTGATCGTAAGCCAGCGGGACGTCGTGGACGCGGTAATGACGCCGTCACCGAAGGTATGCAACGCTACTGGTTAGGTGTCGGTTACCAACACGGTGTTAAGCCTGGCAACATAGTAGGCGCTATCGCCAATGAAGCGGGTGTCGATAGTCAATATATCGGCCGAATCGATATCAGCGAACATTTTAGCACCGTGGATCTTCCTGATAGCATTCCAGGACCCATGCTTCAAATACTTAAACGTGCTCGAATTTGTGGACAACCTTTAAATATACGCCCTTGGTCAGATGAGTTGCCTTCTGATCGTGATAACAGAAACAGCAAGCCAAAACGCAAGTCATCTGCCCCACGAAAGAGCAATGCTTCAGGTGCTCGTCAACGAGCCTCTTAAGGCGATAAAATGCAGAGGCAGGGTTTCGTAGAAGCCACTGCCTCGACACTTGCCTAACAATGACGATATTCTTTGCCTCTCTGGAGATTGGATAAACCTATTTTGCGGCAGAAAATAATAATTACTCTCACAACCGTTCGTGGTTCAAGACAGTTTTCGCTTAGCCAACTGGCTGGAGCTATTGTCGCTCTTTTCCTTATTTTATCGGCACTCAGCTTTTTTGTATCCAACCTGCTACTTGTCAAAACACACGATAACCTGATTGATCTAGAGCATAAAAAAGAGATGCTTGAAGAACAGTTCTCGCAAGCCCTAGGTACTCAGCAACTCTATTTAGAAAACCTTGCTGAACTGGGAACACGCTACTCCCAAGTGTTTTACGAACGAACACAATTAGAAGAAGAAAAGTATCGGATCGATGCTGATCTCAGTGAAATTGAGTCCGTTTTAGGTGTATTAAGCGACTTATCACCCGATATGGAACCGGCTGATCGTACCGAGCTTATCAAAGCTGCAACGGTTCAACGTCTTTTTCTACTCCACAATATTCCTAACGGCCTCCCCATCAAAGGTACGCGAATCGGGTCGGGGTTTGGTACTCGAGTCAACCCAGTGACAGGACAACGCTCCCCCCATAATGGTCTCGACTTTCCCGCTCCCAGAGGTACACCCATCTATGCCACTGCAGATGGTATTGTTGAAAGGGCTGGATACGATCAAGGTTCAGGTTTTGGCAATTTAATCATCCTTCAACATAATTTTGGCTTTAAAACCTATTATGCGCATCTCCAAAAGATTGAGGTAGAATCAGCACAGTATGTTCATAAAGGACAACTGATCGGCTATAGTGGAAATACAGGGCGTTCG
>SLCQ01000040.1 GCA_007125745.1 Nitrincola sp. | reverse complement strand
GCAATTTCACAGAAGGGATTGAGGGCCATTTTTACGTTGGCGAGATCAACATCAGTACCATCCGCTTTAACACGAACCTTGACGTTGTAATCGATAACCCGTTTCACCGCGACGAGTATTTTCATTACCATACCTCGAATTATTATTGTAAATTGTAAATTGTACTTTTAGCTTTACTTAAGCTTATAAAGACTATCTTTCGGAATGGTGACAATATGATTCAGACGGGCAAGATTAACAATAACAAATTCCACCCGTCTGAATGACAAAAGCGATCAGCTAGGTTTAATCTTTCGCTCCTTTTTGCATAAAGGCCATAAAGGTAGCACGCGCTTCGGCCGAGCCTAGTCGTGCCGCAAAGGCTTCAACTTCTGAGACGAGTACCGACTGTAGTTTGTTATCATCGTACTGCTTCATCATCGCTTTACTCTGACAAACGGCTTCAGGCCCCATGGCCGCTAACTGATTGGCTTTTTCGATAACAGTTTCGATCAAATCAGTAGAAGCCAGTTGTGCATTAATTAAGCTCACTTCAGCCGCGGTCTTCGCATCAAACGCATCACCTAACACCAACAACTCGAAGGCTTTACGATGACCTAAGGCTGATGGAAGCATCAAGCTGGTTCCACCTTCAGGCACTAGCCCCATACGAGTAAAGGGTAGCTGAAACTGTGCCGTTTCATCGGCATAGACTAGGTCACAATGAAGTAGTAAAGAAGTTCCTATACCAATAGCAACACCCGAAACGGCCGCCAGAATCGGTTTTGGAAAGCTGGAAATGGCTTGCAAGAAACCCAGCGGTATACGAATCTTTTGAGGGTCGTTGATCGCACTGACAAAATCGTGAATATCATTGCCTGCAGAAAAATCCGTACCCGCACCACAAAGCAACACAACACGCACGGCATCATCCTTTTCAGCATCTTTAAGGCTATCAGTTAAGGTCTGGTACATTGCGCCTGTCAGTGCATTTTTCTTTTCAGGACGGTTCAATGTCAGGGTTAAAACGCCATGATCAGATAAGGATTTAAGGATCACCTCACTCATGATAAAGACCTCTTAAATTGCTTAGCCTGAGCGGCAAACTGATCAGCTGCGGTGTGATACTCATTCACCATGCGATCAACAAGCTCAGCGGTTGAAGGTGCGTCACTGATCGAGCCAACACCATGTCCAGCTGACCAGATACTCTTCCAAGCACTGGCTCCACCTTCTGGTGCTTGCAGCTCTTCACCCAGATCGACTTTTTTCTTCTCGCCACTTTCTGGATCTAAACCCGCCATCTCTAAACTAGGCTTTAAGAAGTTCGCCCAAATACCCGACACTTTTGGGGTATAGGTAATATCGGCAGCAGCTGAGTCGATAATCATCTGTTTGTACTCAGGGTTTGCACGACTTTCTTGGGTGTTAATAAAGCGTGTTCCCATATAAGCCAAGTCTGCACCCATCATCTGGGCAGCGGCAACGTCTTGCCCTGTTGACATGGAGCCAGACAGGATCAAGGTTCCTTGATAAAACTGACGAATTTCAGACAAAAGCGCGAAAGGATTTAACGTACCCGCATGACCACCTGCACCATTACAGACTGCAATTAAGCCATCCACACCGGCTGCCGCCGCTTTTTTAGCGTGACGGATATTGATCACATCATGGAAGACTAAGCCTCCATAGCTATGCACCGCATCAACCAAATCTTTGACGGCACCCAAAGAGGTGATAATCAGAGGCACTTTATGCTTAATGCAAAGTTCTAAATCCGCCTGAACACGAGGGTTAGTTTGATGTACGATCAGATTCACACCAAAAGGCGCAGCTTTTTTACCCGTTTCTTGCTCAAATTGATCTAAGGCTTCTCGGATTTGAATCAACCACTGCTCAAAACCCTCACTACTGCGTTCATTCAGTGCAGGAAAGGTACCGACAACACCCGCCTTACAGGCTTCAATCACTAGCTCGGGGCCCGACACTAAAAACATCGGAGCAGAAATTAGGGGCAAGCGTAACCTGCCCTGAAAGGATTCAGGGATACTCATTTGTTATTCTCCGTATATCTCTTGAACGCTTGCGCCTTAATCTCTGCAAGGCTAGCGTTTTGGTGGTTCAGGTTTATAGAGCTCTGGCAGATAGGTTTTCACTGCCGACGAGTTTTGTGCCCAAGTGTGACAGGTATTTAATAATCCATTCGCACCGAGCTTGACCATATCCGTATCACCACTGGGCCAAATCGATTGAACCGCCGTGGTGGTAATCGGCTTTAACAGTTCATTTAAATGGGTACAGCCATTGGCTCCACCCGTCAACTCCAGCGCTTTGCGATGCCAACCTGGGCCAATCTGAGTGCCTTCCAATTGCTTATAGGCTTTAGCAATCCCAGGACACATTTGAAAAGGCGTGTCATCCATACTGGCTTCTACTTGATGGATGAAGAGCTTTTTATCCATCGTGATACGCATACGCATGTCGTGAAAAAATTCACCTGCACCGACATAACCGCCCCTTTCTGGGTTATCGATCGAATGTGATTTTCTATCAGTCATTCGCGCTTCAATATCCCAGAGGCCATCATCGCGTAGATAGCCTTCACACACGACCTCTCGACGATGATGAAGGGTTCTGCGAACAGGCTTAGTTAAAGGCATTGGGTCATTACTCCTCAGTACTTAGAAGTTAAAAAAGGGCCTGCAATCAGGCCACTTCTTTATTGACCTGTTGCTCTTTGAGCATGCGTCTAAGCACCTTGCCGACATTGGTTTTAGGTAACTCATCTACAAACTCGATTTGTTTCGGTATTTTATACCCAGTTAGGTACTCTTTGCTCCACGCCTTTAGTTCCTCTTCGTCAGGCTGATCGCCCTTAGCGACGGCAAAAAGCTTGACAACTTCTCCACTGTGCTCGTCAGCAATACCGATAGCCGCACATTCTAAAATACTTGGATGTGAGCAAAAAACATCCTCAACTTCGTTAGGGTATACATTAAAGCCGGATACCAAAATCATATCTTTTGCGCGATCAACAATCCGTAAATACCCACCCTCCTCACGAACGGCAACATCGCCCGTTAAAAAGTAACCATCATCGGTGAAACAGGCTGCTGTTTCTTTTTCCCTTTGCCAATACCCCACCATCACTTGCGGGCCTTTGACACTCAATTCTCCCGGTGTACCTGGTGGCACGGGATCACCTTCTGGATCTAAAATAGCCACATCCGTTTCTGCCACTGGCACACCTATGGTACCCAGCTTAATCGCGCCGGGTCTGTTTATCGACACAACCGGGGAGGTTTCCGTTAAGCCATATCCTTCCATAATGTCGCATCCGGTAATCTCTTTCCACAGATCAGCCGCTTTATGCGTTAGCGCACAACCACCTGAAATCGTCAGTTTAAACTGACTAAAATCGAGTTTTTTAAAGTCTTCATGATTACACAGCGCAATAAACAGAGTGTTCAAGCCCATAAATGCGCTCATTTGCCATTTCTGTAGCTCTTTGACAAAGCCAGGTATATCTCGGGGATTGGCAATCAAAACACTGTGACCACCATACTCCATAATGATCAATGAGATCGTGAACGCATAGATATGATAAAGAGGTAAAGGGGCTATGGTAGTTTCAACACAACCTTTAGGTGCCTCATCCAACACATTCACGCCCTGCAACATATTTGAGAGCAGGTTACCATGTGTTAATACCGCGCCCTTAGATAGGCCTGTGGTTCCACCTGTATATTGCAAAACGGCAATATCAGCCGTTTGAAGACTCACATGAGCTGGTTTCTGTCCTTTATACTTCAGCAATGCTTCACGAAGCGGCTGTGCTTGCGGAATCGAAAACTCCGGTTCCATTTTTTTAATATATTTAACCGCTGCATTAAGAAGAGTGCGCTTAAAGAGGCTATGAAGATCACCTATTTGTGTCACAAACACATGCTTGATGTCAGTATTAGCTAAAATATCCTGCGCTTTATGCGCCATACTCTTGTGGATCACTAATGCCTTGGCGCCAGCATCTTTAAATTGATGTTCCATTTCACGGGGAGTGTAGAGCGGATTCGTATTCACGATAACCAAACCCGCTTTCAGTGCACCAAATAGCACAATTGGGTACTGAATAAGGTTGGGCAATTGAATCGCTAAACGATCTCCAGGCCGTAAATCTGTATCTTTTTGAAGATACGTTGCAAACGCATCAACAAGCTGGTGAAGTTCGGTGTAGGTGAGTGTCCTACCAAAGCTGGTAAAAGCAGGTTTAGAGGCAAACTTAACACAACTTTGTTCAAACACATCGATGATATGGTTAAAGCCCGTGGGGTTTAACGCTTCGGGTATCAGACTTCCGCGTGGTGTGTCCATAGGATGTTCCTGATATTATTATTATAAAAAATAGAGTTGTTATTCTAAAGTATAATCTGATTATACTGATTAGCACCGATAAGGCTACTTTCCCTATCGGTGCTTCACGCCACACTAGAGTGGAAAAATGGAGGTTAAGCGTGTCGCAAGCATGATATCGCCATCCGCCTGGATACGACCCGTCATAAAGGCTTGCATCCCATCCGTTTCACCACTCATGACCTCTTCCAAGGTTTGGCTATCCATGGTCAATGTTACCGTTGGGTCTTCATGCGCGACCTGCTCTACACGACACTCTCCATTATCGATCGTCACCGCCCAAGCTTCACCATCGGTAATTTGATATTGAAAAACAGCTGCCAAATCACCTGCGGCATCGGCATTAAAGCGCTGTTGCATTGAAGAAAAAACTGCATTTAAGTCTGCCATGGTTGCCTCTCCTGTTCGGGGCTCGTGTTTATAACGTTTTGCATTTAATGATAAGGCTGTCGATAAAACCTTTTGACCTGCTTTAGTTCGTAATAGTGACTTCATCTAAGACACCCTCAGAAAGAGAAATGTTCAGAATCCATCGCCATTAGGCTATCCGAACCTGACAGCATTACCTCAGCCAGCGTTTTCGTTCTAGGTAAGATGCGCGCAAAATAGAAATTAGCAGTTTTCAGTTTAGCCTGATAAAAATCAACTTCTGATGTACCTTCTGCTAACTTAGTTAAAGCGACTTCAGCCTGACGAGCCCACAACCACGCCAAGGTGATGTAACCTGAATACATTAAGTATTCAACCGCTGCTGCCCCCACTTCTTCACGGTCTTTCATTGCTTTCATACCGATCTGAAGGGTGAGATCACCCCACTCTTTGTTCGATGTAGCCAGCGACTTCACATAAGGCTCCATCTCAGCATTACCTTCATGCGACTGACAGAATTTATGTATTTTCTTAGTGAAACGCTTGAGTAGTTCACCCTGCGTCATCAACACCTTACGGCCTAACAGGTCCAGTGCTTGAACCTGTGTCGTTCCTTCATATATTGTTGAGATGCGTGCATCGCGCAGGTTTTGTTCCATACCCCATTCTGCAATGTAGCCATGCCCACCAAAAACCTGTAAACCGTGGCTAGCGCATTCCACACCCACTTCGGTTAAAAAGGCTTTAGCGATAGGTGTTAGCAGTGACAACAGATCTTCAGCTTCTTGGCGCTCTTCATCAGTGGTAGCCAGTTTTGCACGATCAACCTGTTGCGCCGCAAAATAGATTAAAGCACGCCCACCCTCAGCTAAGGATTTTTGAGTCAACAGCATATTGCGAACAGCAGGATGAACAATGATCGGGTCAGCCGCTTTTTCAGGCGCTTTAGGACCACTTAATGCGCGCATCTGCAAACGATCACGAGCATAAATTAATGAGTTTTGGAAACCCCACTCAGTGTGCGCCAAACCTTGTAACGCAGTACCGATCCGAGCAGTATTCATGAAGGTGAACATACAGTTCAAACCTTTATTAGGCGGCCCAATTAGATATCCCTGCGCCGCATCAAAATTCATGACACACGTCGCATTACCGTGAATACCCATTTTGTGTTCTATAGAACCGCAGTTGACCCCGTTACGTTCACCCACATTGCCATCAGCATCAGGTAAAAACTTAGGCACGATAAACAGTGAGATACCTTTAGTTCCAGCAGGAGCATCAGGGAGACGAGCGAGCACGATATGAACAATATTTTCAGCCAAATCATGCTCACCTGCAGAGATGAATATTTTTGTTCCTGTGATGCTGTAACTACCATCATCTCTAGGCTCAGCTTTAGTTCTAAGCATACCCAAATCGGTACCACAATGCGCTTCAGTCAAACACATAGTTCCAGTCCACTGACCTGATACCAACTTTGTTAAGTAGGTTTGCTTTTGCCCTGTCGTACCATGCGCCTCTAACGTATTCATCGCACCATGACTCAAGCCAGGATACATACTCCACGACCAGTTTGCCGTGCCCACCATCTCATTAAGCACAATACCTAAAGATTCTGGCAGACCTTGGCCTCCCCATTCTGGATCATGCGCCAGTGATGGCCAGCCACCTTCCACAAATGCCTCATAAGCTTCCTTGAAGCCTTCTGGTGTTTTAACCTCTCCATCATTGAACTGACAGCCCTGTTGATCACCCACTTGATTTAAAGGTGACAGCACTCGTTCTGCAAACTTAGCTCCTTCCTCTAAAATTGCAGCAACCATATCTGGCGTTGCTTCTTCACACCCAGGCAAGCTTTTGTAGTGTTCTTCCAGCGATAACACTTCATTTAGGACAAACTGCATATCACGTAACGGAGCTTTATATTCTGCCATGTCGCCAACCTCATCGTTCTCGTTATTCTAGTTTCTTAATACGTACAGCATGCAGGAACAGTTGCGTTTGACCAATAACAAAACGGAGCAATTTCACTAACAAAACCATTCTAGGCCTTTTAAATAAATTGTCAGTCATGTTTCATGACTGACAATTTTATTCAACCAAGCACCTTATCGTTCATTTTCAAACAATTCAGGTGAGGAAGTCAGCTCTGGGTGCGGCTTTAAGAAAGCGGTCAAAGCCGGTAGCAGTATCAATGCACCCAACATATTCCAAAGGAACATGAAGGTAAGCAGTATGCCCATATCCGCTTGGAACTTGATAGGAGAAAATACCCACAAGACGACACCTATTGCCAGCGTAAGACCGGTAAAAGCAACCGGCTTACCCGTTGTTTTGAGGGTTTCAAAATAAGCATCCGTGAGCTTCATTCCCTGACTTAAATAATTACTTAGGCGAGAATAAATATAGATACCATAATCCACACCGATACCAACACCCAAGGCAATGACTGGAAGTGTCGCGACCTTAACACCTATTCCCATCAGCGCCATTAGGGCCTGACATAAGAGTGACGTTAGCGCCAATGGCAGGATTATACAGAGCACTGTTTTGACTGAACGGAATGTCAGCAAACAGAGTAAACTCACCACACCATAAACCCAAGCTAACATCTCATATTGAGCACGGGCAATGACCTGGTTCGTTGCCGCTTCAAATCCTGCATTACCGGCGGCAAGCAGGTATTGTAATGAGTCCGAATTATAGTTCTCAGCAAACTGTTCAACAGCATCACTGACACGCGTTAGGGTTTCGGCCTTGTGATCATCCAAAAACAAGATGACTGGTAGCAAAGAACAATCTGAGTTCATTAAGCCGCCCGGAACAAACGCCAGTGAGGCATTAATCACAAACTGATTTCGACTGACAGCCCGCCATTTCGGGTTCCCCTCATTTAGTCCAGAGGTAATACGCTTTGAAAGATCGGCCAAAGAAACACTGGATTGAACTCCCGGAACAGCCTGCATCTGATACTGAAAACGCTCTACTGCGGAAAGTGTTACAGGGCTACTACATTGATCTGGCTCTGTCACTGCCATCACAACAAACACATCACTCGACGTAGAATAGTTTGAGGTAATGAAGTCGTTATCCAGATTATAACGCGAGTCAGCTCTCAGCTCCGGTGCGCCTCTATCTAGATCGCCTATCTGCAACCCCTGAGCCGCAAACACACCCAAAAAAGCCAACAACACTGCAACACCTAAGGCAGTAGAGGCACCTTTTTTGGTTGCAAACCATGTTAAGACCCGCCAGTGTTCACCACCCTGCCTAGCTTGCAAGCGAGCATGTTCAATAGCCTTATTCCCTACACCGACATATGACATGAGCAGTGGCAGGAGTAATAGATTGGTTAAAATAATAACCGCTACACCCAAAGAGGCGGCAATGGCCAATTCCTGAATCACCTGAATATCGATGACCATCAGGGTAAAAAAGCCGATACCATCAGAGACTAAGGCAGTGAGTCCGGGTATGTAGAGCAAACGAAAAGCACTTCTCGCGGCATGCCATTTATCTGGATCATTCAGGCTCTCTAAGCGAATCGCATTGACAATTTGGACACCATGACTGACCGCAATGGCAAACACCAAAAAGGGAACCAGCATGGAGTAAGGGTCGATACCAAACCCCAAAGCATTCAATAAACCTAACTGCCAAATGACCGCGATTAAGGAGCAAGCCAAGGGAATCAAGGTTCCCTGTACACTGCGGGAATAGAGATACAGCAACACCATGGTAATGACGATAGCAAGCGCAAAAAACAGCGCGACTTGCTTGGCTCCGTCGATCAGGTCACCAACAATTTTAGCAAAGCCGGTAATATGAATAGAGATCTGATCGTTTGAGAACTGATCCCGTATCTGCAACTCTAAGCGCTCAGAAAAGACTTGATAATCCAGTCGTTCACCTGTTTCAGGATCAAAATCCAGTAGCGGTACTTCAATAATTGCTGAGCGAAAATCATTCGCTACAAGTCGGCCCACCTGTCCTGATCTCAGCACATTAATCCGCAACTGATCGAGCGTCGCTTCGCTACCATCGAAGTCCGGTGGAATAACGGGTCCTCCAACAAACCCTTCTTCCGTGACTTCCGTCCAGCGCACATTGGGTGTCCATATAGACTGCAAAGCCGCCCGATCAACGCCTGATATAAAAAACAGCTCATCCGTGACCAAACGTAAAACGTCCTGAAATTCCGCTGTAAAAATATCCTCATCAGTCGTCGCAACGGCAACACGAACGCTATTACCCAACCCTGATAAATCATCTTGATAGGTTAAATAGTTTTCAACATATGGGTGACTCGTTGGAATCATTTTAATAAAGCTGGCATCTGGCCTAATTTGTACTGCCTGCCAACCCAGTACCAGGGTGATAAGCAAAAACGTGGATAACACCCAGGGACGTTGATGAAATAGAAGATACTCAACCCATTGTTCGGATCGACGAATGGGGGTTAGTAAGCGCTCAGCCATGCGTTTCATTGCGTACCTTCCTGTTTACCCTGACGGAAAATTCCTTGCTCTCCAGCAAGCACCCAACCTTCAGTTGTTCGAACGACCGCATTAAAATGCTGTCGCGTTCCTGTAGAGAGTAATTGCAACTGCTCTGGCTGATCACCTGATAATAGTGTGCCTGCCAAGCCAGCGATCGCTAACCGCTCGCCATCACTGTATGCACCCATAAAGCTCACCGTCGTATCGACTGGAATTTCTTGCCAATCAAAACCGCCATCCAGACTCATAAACAGATGCCCCCGCAAACCCAAAACAAACAAAGCCTCTTGGTGCGCGATGACATCGAAGAATGAACCTTCGTAGGGAGAAGGTAGTTCATACCAGCTGTGTCCTTGATCATCGGAACGCAACAACAGACCCGCTTCTCCTGCAATGACCAAACTATCATTTAACTGGGTCATCGCATTAAGATGAAATTGATCGGGGTTCGGCAAATCACTGCTGAAGATGGACCAGTGTTGACCGCCGTCATCTGTCCGCAGTGCAAGCCCATAAGCCCCTAATAGAAACCCTGTCTGCTGATTCATAAACCATACATTCAACAAGGGGTTCACTGGCCCTTCTTCCAGTGCAAATTGAGCATCCTCAAGGTCGAACGCAAGATCATCCTCTAAAAAAGGGTCATCCGCTAAGTCATCATCCGTTAGTAAGGCTATTTGCGCTTCAAAGTAGTCAACTTTTTTCTGATTAATCTGGTTACCATCAAAGAAAAGTTGCCATTCTGCGCCTGCTGTATCGGAAAACAGTAGCACGCCATCGTGACCCGTCACCCAGCCAGACTCTGAACTGGTGAAGTGAACAGAGGTTAGCAGGGTTGTCACAGGTACCTGCGCCTGACTCCAGCTATGGCCCTGATCATCTGAAAAAAGCACCACACCAAAATCACCAACTGCAACCAATCGTTCACCCGCTTGAGTAATATCTGTTAGCAAAACAGAGTGAGCCGCTGGTGACATAGGAGAGGGCTGATCTAAACGATCAGGTTGTTGTGCCATGACACAAGATGTTGATAGTAGTAAGCCTGCGAGACTTAGATAGTTGAAATATTTCAGCATATTTATTGTTTTTTCGCTGTTAGTGAATGAAGGACATAGGTTTACTATTTGCATTTTTATAATACTTGGCTTTATAACAGCTTCTATCATCCTCTTCATGGCTTCAATAACGTTTGCCGCCACCCTGAATGACAATATTGTTCAAACCTTACTTTATAACTATGGCATAATCATAGCCTAAGAAGCTTGGGTTCGTTATAAAGATGATTTTGACACTGCTTTTTATTGCCGCAATGCTGATGATCAGCATCTTACTAAGTCCTCTATCAAACCGCATAGGCTTGCCTGTGCTATTGCTTTTTTTGGGCGTGGGCGTTGTAGCAGGTCAAAACGGTTTTGGCCATTTACTTCCAGCCGACACAGAGACCACCTTTTTAGTTGGCCACTTAGCACTCGCCATTATTCTACTCGATGGTGGAATGAGAACGCGCGCTGAAACCTTTCGTGCCGGCCTTAAACCAGCCATCACACTGGCAACACTTGGTGTGGTCATTACAGCTGGCATTACTGGACTCGCTGCCGTCTGGATTCTGGATCTGCCACTCATTTACGGTCTACTTATCGGTACAATTATTTCTTCAACCGATGCTGCAGCTGTTTTTGCGCTACTTCAAAACCGTGGTTTAAGACTGAATCAACGTGTAAGTGCAACGCTGGAAATAGAGTCAGGCAGTAATGACCCGATGGCTATTTTCTTAACCATTGTGCTGTTAGAGCTGATTGTGCAACAAACCCCACCCAGCGCTATAGATGCCGGATGGTTATTAATAAAACAGTTAACCCTAGGCGGTATTGGTGGATTATTAGGTGGCATTGTCGTCGCATGGCTATTAAAACGCTTTGCATTGATTGACGCTTTCTACCCACTACTGGTCACTGCCGCAGGCTTAACCATATTTTCGGCCATCACCTTGTTAGATGGAAGCGGGTTTTTAGCAATCTATCTTATGGGCGTTATTGTAGGCAACCGACAGGTTAAGCGTATGGACGACATTTTACAGGTCCATGATGGCTTAGCCTGGTTAGCACAACTGTGTTTATTCTTGATGCTAGGGCTCTTACTAGCACCTGAAGATAAGATGGAGCACATTTTTGAAGGTATCATGCTAGGTGCTATTCTGATTCTCGTGGCCAGACCTTTAGCCATTGCACTCACACTTTGGCCGTTTGGATTTCGGTTCAAGGAACAACTGTTTATCTCCTGGGTCGGTCTAAGAGGGGCTGTACCTATAGTGTTAGCGCTGTTCCCATTAATGGCCGATATTGAAAACGCACATATTTTTCCGACTATCGCCTTTATTGTGGTCATCATGTCCTTGATGGTTCAAGGCACAACCCTGGCATCCTCAGCACGCTGGCTGAAGCTCGAACTTCCAAATGAACCCAAAGCGCTGCAACATCGGGCACTTGAATGGAGTGATAGCACCCACCATCAATTGATGATTTTTGAACTCGATGGCGAACACTGGACACCACCACGCTCATTAACGGGCATACGTTTACCTGAGGGCATTGTCATCTGCGCAACCCTAAGAGACGATAAACTCATCCCTTGGAATCTTGATTTTGTCCTGCAAGCAGGCGATAAGTTGGCTATTATTGGCCCTGTTGATACGGAAATTACGCTTGCTAGACTTTTCAGCTCAACAGACTCCATTCCAGCCCTGCGCGAAAAGGTATTTTTTGGTGTGTTTGAGTTAGACGCCAATATTCTACTGAAAGACTTAAAAACCAGCTTTGGTATCGACGTTCCTGAGCAGGAGCATGAAAAGACACTGGCACAATTTATCGATGCTCAACTACCCAATGTTCCAGTGGTTGGCGATCGAATCAAAATTGGACCTGTCACCCTTGTCATTAAAGCGATGCAAGGTGATGAAATTATCAAAGTAGGCTTAAAGATTTCTTAACAGTGCGATCAGCAGAGCAAACAATGAGAACACTCACGCTTGTCAGGCATGCAAAATGCTCTTGGTTTGATTACCCTAAACTGCATCAAGACTAATACAAGAAGGTATTGTGGAACTTTATCTAGAAGCCCTTGGGTTTACCGCTAACATCGTCGTGCCTATTTTCTTTATCGTTTTTTTAGGTTACCAACTGCGTCGTTTGAACATTATTGATGCAGGCTTTGTCAATGTCAGCTCTAAGCTGGTGTTCACCGTAACCCTTCCTGCGCTCGTGTTTATGTCGATTGCTCAGATGGATTTCCACGCTGTATTCAATCCCAGTCAGCTGGGCTATGTAATCCTAGGCACCTTATTTACCTATGCAATCATCTGGTGGCTGGCCGCTCGCTGGATTAAAGATCCAGCAGACCTAGGCGCATTTATCCAGGGATCTTTTCGGAGCAATTATGGCATTATCGGCCTCGCTGTCAGCTTTAATCTCTTTGGACAATCCGGTCTTGCACAGGCATCCTTACTGCTTGCCCTAGTTATTCCACTGTATAACCTGCTTGCCATTTTATGTTTAACAATACCGTTACGCAGAAGTCAGTCTGTCAGCCTCTTCTCAACTATTTTAGAGGTCGCTAAGAACCCATTAATAATAGCTGTCATTTTAGCTCTACCCATCTCCTATTTTGGCTTGCACTTACCCGATGTGGTATCAACAACAGGACGATATTTTGCCAATTTAACCCTGCCTTTAGCTCTATTAGCGATAGGAGGGACATTAAATATGAAAAGTCTTAGGGATAGCTCTAAGCAAGCCTTTTGGGCAACCAGTACCAAACTCATACTACTTCCACTATTATTAACCTTAGGCGCATGGTTCGTTGGCTTTAGAGGCCAAGAGCTAACGATCATGATGGTGCTATTTGCTTGCCCCACAGCAGCGGCCAGTTTTGTCATGGCAAAAACCATGGGCGCTAATGCTGAACTCACTGCCAACATTATCTTAACCACCACCTTGGGATCTGTTTTCACTCTGAGCTTGGCTATCTATTCAGCGACTTTATTGGGATGGGTTTAATCTGCGAGCACTCATCGCAACACTTAACCACACACAGGGCACTGGGGATCTTTCACTAGACGCATCTCACGCCATTCCATTCTACGACCATCGAGCAACAACAACCTTCCTGTCAGAGGGTGACCCGAGTGTGCCAAAAGTTTCACCGCTTCCATCGCCTGAATGGCACCTATAACACCCACCAAAGGAGCCAATACGCCTGACTCCGAACAAGTCAAAGCCCTGTCATCACCTTGAGGATAGAGGCACTGATAACAAGGCGAGTGCATGTCACGAGGGTCAAAAACGCTCACTTGTCCATCAAAACGTATTGCTGCTCCTGACACTAAAGGCACACCAGCCTCAAAACATGCTTGATTTAACGCAAAACGGGTAGAAAAGTTATCTGAGCAATCCAACACCAAGTCCATAGATTCAATCAGGATTGCCAGTGATTCTTTATCAATACGCTGTTGCAATGGAAAGATTTCAATATCAGGATTGATGGCTCGCATGGATACTGCCGCTGAGGAGACCTTACTCTGGCCAATGCGATCTTGCGTATGCGCAATTTGCCGCTGAAGATTTGAAAGATCCACATGATCATCATCAACTAAGGTTATGGATCCAACGCCAGCTGAAGCCAGATACAAGCTAACTGGGCTACCTAACCCGCCCAATCCAAGGATGAGCACTCGACTGGCCAGTAAACGTTGCTGTCCTTCAATATCAACGTCGGGTAGCATTATTTGGCGACTATATCTCAACAATTGTTCATCACTAAGCAAAGGCATTTCACTCTGTTGCGTCGAGCTTGGCATAACAACCTCCTGAAATACGGTCATGACCGTTTAAGTCTTGATGTGTAAAGGTATGGCAAAACCCTGCCTGCTGAAGCGCCTGCCTAACAGGCAAGCCCTGATCATAACCATGCTCAAATACCAACCAGCCTTGAGGTTTCAGATAAGTGACTGACTGAGCAATAATGCTTAACACATCACCCATCCCTTGTTGTTCTGCAATCAATGCGGTTGAAGGCTCATAACGTACGTCTCCCTCCTGCAAACAAGGATGCTCTGAATCGATATAGGGAGGATTACTGATTAATAGATCGTAGTGACCCGATAAGGGCTCACACCAATAGCCTTGATGAAAGTTAACCTGTTGTAGCTTAAGTCGTTGAGCATTGCGTTGTGCCAAGGCAACGGCACCAGGATATAAATCGACCGCATCTATCTGCCAAGAGGGTTGCTCACTCGCCAAGGCTAGCGCGATAGCACCCGTACCTGTACCTAAATCGGCCAATCTGAGATTTGAGCAGGATGCAAACTTATCCAGCACCCACTCAATCAACAACTCTGTCTCAGGTCGAGGAATAAGCGTATCTTTGCTGACTTCAAGCTCAAGAGTCCAAAAACCTTGCTTACCGATGATGTGTGCCACTGGCTCACCGCTGGATCGGCGAGCAAGCATCTGCTTAAAAGTAACTATATGTTGATCAGTAAGCTCTGCTTCAGGCCAACTGTAGAGATAGCTTCTTGGTTTATTCAATACATGACACAACAAAAGCTCAACATCAAAGCGCGCTGTGTCACTCACTTTTTCTAACCGCTGTGACAAGGCTAGAGCCTGATCAACTCTCATCACTCAATGCGCCTAACTGCTCGGCCTGATATTCATTTCTCAGAGGCTCTATAACCGAAGCAAGATCACCAGCCATCACCTCATTTAATTTATAAAGCGTCAAATTGATGCGGTGATCAGTCATGCGACCCTGAGGAAAGTTATAGGTTCGAATTCGCTCTGAGCGATCACCACTTCCCACCAGGCTTTTTCGTGCCGACGCTTGTGATGCCTGTTGCCGTTCGTTTTCTGCCTGCTGCAACCTAGATGCGAGCAATGCCAGAGCTTTTGCCCTGTTTTTATGTTGCGACCGCTCATCCTGACACTCTACCACCACACCCGTGGGTATATGTGTAATGCGAATGGCGGAGTCCGTTTTGTTAATATGCTGACCTCCTGCACCCGATGCCCTAAAGGTATCGACACGCAGATCTGCTTTATTGATTTCAACGGCTGCTGTTTCATCTAATTCAGGCAATACAGCGACCGTACAAGCTGAGGTATGGATGCGCCCTTGAGACTCCGTCTCAGGCACACGCTGTACTCTATGCGCACCAGATTCAAACTTTAGTTTGGCATAAACTTGTTGACCTGATATGCGACTAATCACCTCTTTGAAACCACCGTGCTCACCTTCATTAGCACTGATCAATTCAACACGCCAGCCCTGAAGCTCGGCATATCGAGAGTACATTTTAAAGAGATCACCCGCAAAGATAGCCGCTTCGTCACCCCCTGTTCCTGCACGTATCTCCAGAAACACATTACGGTCGTCGTTGGGATCTTTAGGCAAGAGCAAAAGTTGAAGCGACTTTTCTAACATTTCACGACGTTCATTAGCAGAAAGCAACTCTTCTTCTGCCATTTCACGCATCTCAGCATCCGTGTCTTTGGCCATGGTTTTAGCTTCGGCGATATCCTCTAGCGTTTGACACCACTCACGGTAATGCTCAACCACAGGCTCCAATTCGGCATATTCAACCGAATAACGTCTAAATGTTTTCTGATCATTGATAACATCGGCATCGCTCAATAAAGCAGACAGTTCTTCAAAGCGATCTGCGAGCGCTTCTAGCCGGTTACGTATGGAGTCTTTCATCTGTTAGTTTCTCAATCCTGACGACCCGCTGTTGACGAACGGGATAACTGAAATAGTTCTTTAACCAGTTGTTGCAAGTCATCTCGGCCATCAGCTGATGCTTCTCTCAGTTGTACCGTAGGTTGATGCAAGAGTTTATTGGTTAAGCCTCGTGCAAGCACCTCCATCACATGCTCGGGTGCCTTTCCCGCGGCTAATTGGCGTTGTGCTTTTTCTAGGGCATCTTCACAAAGGGAGTGAGCGTGTTCGCGAAGCGCTGTGACGGTATCCACCACATCCAACTCTCGCAGTTGACGCATAAAATCGTGCGCACCCACATCAATAATTTGCTCTGCTTCACGAGCTGCTGATTCACGGCCTCGCTGATTTTCTTCAATCACCTCTTTCAAATCGTCTACGGTGTATAAATAGACATCATCGAGCTGACCTACTTGTGGTTCAATATCACGAGGAACCGCAATATCAACCATAAAAAACGGTTTGTGGCGACGTTTCTTTAAAGCTGTCTCAACAGCACCTTTACCTAAAATAGGTAACTGGCTAGCCGTAGATGAGATAATAATATCAACCTCGGGTAACACATCAGGTATATCACCCAGTGCGATCGCTTTGGCATCGAACAGAGCAGCCAGATCAAGTGCTCGACCTAGAGTACGATTGGCAACCGTTAATTGTCTAACACCTGCTCGGTATAGATGCCTAGCAACCAACTCGATCGTTTCACCAGCACCAATCAGGAGCGCTCTCGACTGATTTAAGTCGGCAAAAATATGTTGCGCCATACTGACGGCAGCGTAGGCAACTGACACAGGATTTTGACCAATCGCAGTATGGGTTCTCACCTGCTTCGCAATGGTAAACGCATGCCTAAACAAGCGCCCCAGTTCAGCGCCAATAACCCCCTCTTCCTGAGCGACACTATAAGCCGATTTGAGTTGACCGAGTATTTGTGGTTCACCTAAGACCAAAGAATCTAGCCCAGATGCGACACGCATCATATGGCGAACGGCACTGTCATCCTCATATTGATAACTACAGCCCAGTAATCTTTCAACGTCTAAATCATGGTAGTGAGCTAACCAAGCCAACAGCTTTTCGCTACAGGGTTGAGATGAGCACCCATAGATCTCTGTTCGGTTACAGGTTGATAAGATGGCTACCTCTTTTAAACCAGCAACACTACAGGCATGGTGCATTGCCTGAGCGAGATTCTCTGGTGCAAAAGCAACACGCTCACGCACCTCAACCGGTGCCGTTTTGTGATTGATACCTAACGCCAACAATGTCATATAAAAGAATCAGCAACCCGACTTCCCGAAATAAGCCGCTTATCATACACCTTTACGCGCCTAGGATTAAGACACCCATTGACCTTCAGACAAAACTAAACCATCAACTTCCGTTATGCGTAAGCCAATAAACCACTTACAATCGACAAACAGACCAGATTTCCTCTATAGTGGGAAGGCCTTGCAAATCGCTAAAGGATGATGAATTGATGAACAGATGGCTATGGGCTTCATTACTAACATTGCTACTCAGCGGATGCACTGCCTTAACCCATGACACAACTGAGTCAAAGCACATTAGCATTTCTGATACACCTCTTCCTGACGTAAGCTATGAGCAAGGAGAACTGAATAGAGAAATACTGTTCGATTTACTTGTAGCCGAAATGTCAGGACATATCGGTCGCTATGATGATGCGCTTGAGCTCTATTTAAGCCAAGCTAAGCACACACGTGATGCAGCTGTAGCCGAGCGTGCAACTCGTATCGCTCAATTTATGCGTAATAGTGAAGCAGTCCTCCAAGCGGCTCAACTATGGGCTGATGCGGCCCCTGAGCAACAAGAACCACGCGAATTATTAGCGGGAGTTCTACTCCATGAGCGCCGTTTTGATGAAGCTCTTCCCTGGCTGGAAAGCATCTTAAGCGACTCAGAGTCGGATG
>SLCQ01000278.1 GCA_007125745.1 Nitrincola sp. | reverse complement strand
CATCCGTTGACGATTGGTTTTAGATTGAATCTCCTTAGCCTTATCCTCAGCAACCTTTTGGGCTGTTATATCTCTATCACTACCTTGATACCCAATCAATTCACCTTGCTTATCATAAATGGGGAAACCATCAGTCATCACCCAAATTATGCTTCCAGTTTTATGTAAAACGGGATTTAAAATCTGTGATAACGTTTGTTGCTGGGCCATTATGTTTAATGACTGACGCTTAAAATCACTTCTTCCACCTTCGGGGTGAAGGTCAAAGAAATACCGTTTGCCAACTAGCTCTTCTGGTCGATAACCCCAGACCTTTTCACAAACTGCGCTAACATAGGTATAAAGACCATTTTTATCAACTTCCCAAGTCACTGTACCACTGTGCAACGCTAATTGGCTAAATCGTTTCTCACTTATCTCAGTGGCTTTTTGAGCATTTTTTAAGCCTGAAATGTCTTGAATAATTGACCAGATGACGGGCTGACCATCAGGCGTAACAGTTTTGAATCCATGCAGTAAAACTGGGTATTGTGAACCATCCTTTCGGATATATTCTTTCTCAAAAGGTCCATAGCGCCCAGTCTTCTCCATTGACTCAATCATTTCGATTTCCCTTTCCCGGTACTTTTCAGGAGTCACTTCCCAGTAGTTTAAGTTTTTTAATTCATCACGGGTGTAGCCGGTAGGACCATTAATCGCGTCATTAAAGTCTAAAAAAGCACCCGTTTCATAATCATTCATGGCAATGCCAACGGGAGAGCCTTCAAAGAGTCCGCGAAACTTTGCCTCTTCAGCTTCTAATCGTTTCCTCTGTATTTCTTGATCCGTTATATCTCGATTGATACCTACTATACGGGTAACCTGATGCTGTTCGTCTCGAATAATCTTAGCTTCACACTGGATTGTACGACGATCATGATCTTTTAAACGGATTATTGGAAATTGAAAAGATAAATTATCACCACTGCGGAGAGCGTCATTAAATACGTCTTCAATAGCTTCTCGTGCATCAGCAGCCAACCTCTCTCGCCAATATTCTATCGAGCCAGTAAACTCAGATTTTTTTACGCCATAGAGTGAAAACATACCCTCATCCCACTCTAGGACTTGTGAACTGGAATCATAATCCCATATCCCTAAACCAGCAGACTGAGTTGCCAGTACTAAACGTTCTCGACTAATATTGAGCTCTTTTTCATACTGTTTTAGGGTAGAAACATTCGTATGAGTCCCCATCATAAAGATCGGGTTACCCTCATCATCAAACGCAGTGACCTTCCCTTTTCCCTCTATCCACACCCAATGACCCTTGGCATGCTTTAAGCGAAACACCGCTTCAAAACTGAAGTTTTCCTGAATGCTTTCCATGACATGCTTTAAGGTTATGGATTGATCTTCAGGGTGCATTAATGACATGAACACATCGAGCGATAGTTCGAAAGCCTTGGCATCATAACCCAACTGTTGATAGGTAATTTCAGACCAAGACACTTGATTTGATACCAGATTCCAACTCCAAAGCCCTGTATTAGTAGCTTCCATAGTGAGTTGAAAGCGAGAGCGTGTTTTTTCTAATTCGAGCTGATATTCTTTAGATTCTGTAATGTCATATATATGACCATGCCAAATGATCGTACCATCATTGAGTTTTGTGGGTGTTGCCCTTCCTTCTAACCAGCGAACACCTTTTACAGGGTGGATATAACGATACTGTATATCCCAAACCTTCATGCTTTCAGCAGACTCAAGAATACTACCGCTAACACGATCGAGATCATCAGGATGGAGGTTATTCAGAATGGGCGTTGCGTCTTCAGCCACCTGTTCAGGCAAAAAGCCATAAACGTCTAACAGACCTCGTGAAGCATACTGGAAAGCACTTTTACCATCAGGCGACAGTCTGTACTGATAGAGAACCCCTGGGACGTTATCTGCAAACTGATTCAATTCATACATACGTTGATCAATGGATTGGGAAGAATGCATATTTCGATCCATAAATAGCCCTTAACATGAACGAACCAGCGTAAATACTTAACTAATCCTTGTAAGTATATACTCATTTGCTGTTTTAATCAGTTACGGTTTTATTCTTGATCTCGATCCATTGCGACATATACTGAGTACTTTTAAGGCTATGATGTCTCAGCATTTGATTAAAGAAAGATTGCTTTCTGATCACGTATCTATCTTCATATTGATTTATCAGGCGTTGGATTAATCTTTCTTGATGTACTTCTTTAGAGAAGTTGCTCTGAATCAGTCTATCTCCTGTAGCTTGTGCCTTTAACCAAAGAACTTCCTCTTGATAGAAGCGTATTGCCTCATGAATAAACGCTTGAGTGTTGAAACAGACTGCACCGCTCCAGCTCTCAGAGTCGGCAATTCCTTCCGCACCAATAGGCGTTGTGATACTTGGCGTACCTACTTGCATCGCTTCCACTAACTTTCCCTTTAATCCAGCACCAAAGCGCAATGGAGCTAGCAATACTCTGGCTTGCTGGATAACCGATTTAGCATCCTCAGCCCACCCTTTAACAAAGAAGCCCTGTTTAGGATTATGCAATTGTGTGGCTTTAGGAGGAGGATAGGCACCATAGATATGTAACTGTGTATTGGGAAGTTGCCGATGTATCGCTGGCCATATATGCTGCTTTAACTGAAGCACAGCATCCCAGTTAGGCGCATGTCGAAAATTACCTATGCTAATAAAGTGGTGACGCTGATCATATGCCAAACGTGCCTTATATGAAGAATCGCTGATAGACGCCAACATAAAGGGTAACGTCATCAACTGCCTTTTCGGAACATGAAAACGCTGTTGAAGTAACTCCGTCTCTACTGCTGAAATCATCAAGGTGAGATCGCTACGAAAGATGGCGGCAATTTCCCTGACTGCTAACTCCGTGTGTAAGTCTTCATCCCGAAATGGACGTTCCTGTTTGACTGCCTGGTGTCGCGCGTCTCTTAGACTATGAAGATCTTCAGTATTCAGCACGCGAAGTGCATCCGGAACATTTTTTTCTACACGCCAACCAAACTGCTCTTCCATCATAAAACGATCAAATATCACGATTTGCGGCGCTAGATCCTGAATAAAGCGGTCAAAAGAATCGCAGTTCAACTCTATAGCATGACTATTAATGTCCAGTGTAGCTAGATCGGCTTGATGATCCGAGTGCTGTGCAGGGCTAGCAAAATCGACTTGCCATTGCTGATTTACAAAGGTTTCCAGCAGTTGCATCATACGACTTCCAGCCGCCGACGAGTTGGGTTCCGGCCACACATAACCTATCACCAAAACCTTCATGCAAGGCTTACTCAACGTATCGCTTCCCGTAAACGGTAATACCACATACCCGCCGCCAACATAGGGTTACCCAACCAATCGCCCAATGGCACTTTGATATGGGAACAACGTTCAAACACATCAAATTTTTCTAATTGACCTGCAATCGCTTCTGCCATAATTTCACCCATGATGTGACTGCTCGCGACACCATGACCTGAATAACCTTGACAGTACCAGACATTAGGTGATACTTGACCCAACTGAGGAATACGATTGACCACAATCCCCATTGCACAACTCCACTGATGGTCTATTTTAACCCCTTTAAGTTGCGGGAAGGTGGTTTCAATGCCCGGCCTTAACTCAGCTTCAATATCACGTGTATCTCGCCCTGAGTAATTACACCCACCACCAAACAAAAGCCGACCATCTGCTGTCATACGGTAGTAATCCAGCACGAAACGACAATCATATACGGCTAAAAATTCGGGATTAATTTGTTGAGCTAACTCACCCAAAGGCTCAGTTGTGACTATGCCACCCATCGCAGGAAAAATCATGCCATTCAGCTGCTTCTGAGCCAAACGATGGTAAACATCACCTGCCAATAGCACATGCTTTGCACGAATACGACCTCGATCGGTAAGGACAACAGGATGATCACCTGCTTGAATATCCTGAACATGGGTGTGTTCATAGATAGCGGCGCCCAATGAACTCGCCGCTCTTGCCTCTCCCATGCACAAATTCAATGGGTGAAGATGCATATTACGATCATTGCGAATAGCACCGCAATAAAGATCTGTCGCTAGCAAGGATTTGACTTGATAAGCATCTAATAAACTGACCTCATCACCCATTCCACGCGCTTGAGCTTCCGCATAGCTTTCTTCTAATTCTTGATAGTGTGCCGCTTTCATAGCCGTATGCAAATGGCCATATCTTAGATCACAATCGATGCCATATTTTTCAACTCTCTGTCGAATAATCTCATGTCCACGCCAACGCATAAACCAGATAAAATCATCCACTTCATCGCCCAGCGTTGCACGCATCTGCTTTCGCATCGCGGTGTCTCCGGATAAACTGCCAGTGACTTGTCCACCGTTACGTCCAGAGGCTCCCCAACCGACACGGTTTGACTCCACTACTGCTACCTTATAGCCACGCTCAGCTAGCTCCACCGCGCTAGCTATACCTGTAAAACCAGCACCTATAATGACAATATCTGTCTCAATATTCTCAGTTAAACTGGAATAGGTTGTGGTGTCATTCAACGTGGAATAATAGTAAGAGTTTTTGCGCTCTTGATGGGGTGCACCCGCAATTTTGTTTGCCTGCATAAACGATCCTAAAAATTAGCTGGTATAACGATACCAGCGCCAATCTTGCTCACTCACTTCAGCCATGAACTGGCGATACTCTTCCCGCTTTACCGCCAAATAGATCTTTAAAAAAGCAGGATCAAGATACTGAGGCAACCATTTCGATTGAGCACTCGCATTCAGGGTGGTTAACCAGTCACTAGGCAGAGTTTCATTCACCTGAGCATATCCATTACCTGTCACCGGTGCACCCGGGTCCATCTGCTGTTCAATACCACGAAGTACACCTGCCAAGATCAGTGATGCTGCTAAATAAGGGTTTGCATCCGCACCGCAAATACGATGTTCAATGTGGCGAGACTGCGCTGGACCACCCGGAATACGCATCGACACAGTCCGATTATCAACGCCCCAATTAGGCGCAAGAGGGGCATAACTGGCCGATTGAAAACGACGATAGGAATTTGCGTTAGGGCAGAAAAACAGTAACGAATCATTGAGTGATTCCAGCAATCCACCTATCGCATAACGTAACAGCTCAGTACCGGCAGGGTCCTCACTTGCAAACAGATTATGTCCTTGATCATCATTCAAGCTGATGTGCATATGCATACCTGAACCAGATAGATGACTGTAAGGTTTGGCCATAAAACATGCTTGCATCCCATGCTGATGTGCAATGCCTTTTACCAGCCGCTTGTAACCTACTGCCTGATCCATGGCCTCCAATGCATCACCATGTTGCAAAGTGATTTCAACTTGTCCTGGTGCATATTCTGAAATAGCCGTTCTTGCTGGAATATTGTGTAGCTTACATGCGCTGTAGAGGTCAGCTAAAAATGGTTCAAGCT
>SLCQ01000164.1 GCA_007125745.1 Nitrincola sp. | reverse complement strand
TTTGACCTCAAGATCATGCACTTGAGCCGCCTGTTCTACAAAATGATTAAACAGCAGTGGTATATCTTCTTGACGCTCACGTAACGGAGGGATGAAAAGTTCAGCCACTGCTAAGCGGTAATATAGGTCTTCCCGAAACTCACCTTGTTCAGACAGTTTTAATAGGTCTATTTTGGTGGCTGCAATGATAATTAACTCAAGATCAATTAATTCATTACTGCCAATGCGTTCGATCTGTTGCTCTTGAATAGCCCGAAGCAATTTAATCTGAACGGCAAGGGGCATCGATTCAACTTCATCTAAAAAAAGTGTGCCACCGCTAGCCAGTTCAAGCTTACCTTGGCGAGACTCAAGAGCGCCGGTAAAGGCTCCTTTACGATGACCAAACAGCTCTGACTCAACCAGTTCGTGAGTTAAAGCTCCACAATTTATAGCCACGAAGGATTTATCTGCGCGTGGGCTACATTCGTGAAGTGATCGAGCTACCGCTTCTTTACCGGCACCCGTTTCGCCGTGTATCAAAATATTTGCTTGTACCTGGCTTAATTTTTGTACATGTTGTCGAAGCCGATGCATCGCTTTGCTTTTACCCAATAAGCGTGTAACAGCAGGATCCTGTATAGCCAATCGTAAGCGTTGGTTTTCTATTTGAAGTGAGCGTGTCATGAGTGCCTTACGAATCACCTCTTCAAGTCTTTCAGGATCAAAAGGCTTTTCGATAAAATCCCATGCACCTTGTTGAATGGCATCTACCGCCATAGGAATATCACCATGTCCGGTAATTAATATCACCGGTAGGTCAGGTACCTTGCTATGCACCTGCTTCATTAATTCCGTTCCATCTAATTCCGGCATACGAATATCCGAAACCAGTACTCCAGCAAACTCTTCATGCATATAGGGCATGACATCAAGAGGGGTGCTTAATGTAATGACATCAATATCGGACAGTTCGAGCCACTGGCGAGTCGCTTCAAGTACAGCAGGGTCATCATCTACCAGTACCACTTGATTGCAGGGAGGGTTAGTCATTCTCAATCAGCCTTTTCATCACTGGGTAACCATACTTCAAACACCGCGCCGCCAGTGGAGTTGTTTAGGGCGCGAATAGTACCGCCTAAATCTTGCACCAGTCCATAGCAAATAAATAGCCCCAGTCCCATGCCCTGGCCGACCTTTTTAGTGGAATAAAAAGGTTCAAAAAGGTGTTTCATTGTCTCAGTATCGAACCCTAGGCCATTGTCTTCAACCCGTAAACACCATCCGTCATGACTAGGTTGCAGATAAATACCCAGTGTGGCGTTGGGTTGTTCAGTAATGGCATCCAAGGCATTGGTAATAAGGTTCACCAGAATCTGTTCGATACGAGCATCATCAGCCTTGACCCGTGCTTTTTCAGGTATCTCTAGCCTGAGAGTGACTTGCTGTTGCTGGATGCGGTGATCCAGCATTTCGAGTACAAAGTTGATGCGCGCCGGCCAGTCTGAACTCAGTTGTGGCGTGGGGGCTTGGCGCACAAAGACTTTTAATTGCGCGGTAATATCATTCATTCGACTGGTAAGTGTCATAATTTTATCAAAGACGCTATCTGCTTGATCAGTCGCTCCTTTAATCAGCAACTTTTTACCGGAGGCAGCATAGGTTCTGACAGCTGTTAGGGGTTGATTCAGCTCGTGTGAAAGACCTGCCGCCATAACTCCAAGTGCTGCCAGCTTCTCAGATTGCACCAGCTCACGTTGAATACGTTCCAATTCTACTGTGCGCTTTTGCAGTTCTGATGTTCGTTCGAGTACTTGATCTTCTAGGGTATCATTCAATGCACGCAAGCGTTGTTCTGCTTTGACCGCCGCCAGTGCACGTCGACTACGTTCTCGCATCCAAAGTACTGCAGTTAAGGCCAATATGTATAGAATAAAAACCACGGCCGCGCTCAACAGTGCGAATTGATATAAGGGTTCTACTGCAACGAGATAGTGTAACTGCCATCCAGGACGAGATAGTTCTACACTGCGATTCAGGTATCGGGCAGTTTCTCCATTAATACTTGGCATGTGTAAGGTATCAGCTCGGCTACTCGCACCTAGAGGACTGAGCTCAATACCGTCAAACTGTCTGTTACGCTTTAGGTCGTCTAGTTGCTGGTCGGATAAAGGAGCTAGATAGCGGTACTTCCATTCAGGATCGCTGGAGAGCAAAATAATCTGATTTGTATCTGACACAAATACTTTCTCTCCTGCCAGTTGCCAATCGGCTTGGAGCGGCTCCAGATCTACTTTCACCACTGCAACACCGGCTTCATCGCCTTGCCAGCTCGTCACACGTTCCGACATAAAGTAGCCTGGTAAGCCGGTGGTTGCTCCTATAGCAAAAAACTCACCTTTGCCAGATCGAATAGCATCACTAAAATAGGGTCGGAACTGGTAATTATTTCCGACAAAGGTTTCAGCTGATTGAAAGTTGCTGGATACCAAAGCATCGCCATTGGCATTCATCAAAAAGAGTTCATCTGACATGGAGGTGTTACGCGTCTGGAGTAAAAAGTGGTTGACGCGATTGACAAGTGCTGAGGAGGGCTCATCTAACAATCGACGAACATCAGGTGTTTGAGCGAGTAGCCACGGAAGATACTCATATCGATTAATTGCACCCTCAAAACTGCTGGCGTAGAGATTAAGGCGCTCATCTGCTTGTTGCAGGGCTTGATCGCGCGCATGATTAAACCCCAGCCATCCTCCCAGTAGCAGTGAAAAAGGCAGTAACAGGAAGCCAATCAACCAGATACGCCGCATTTCCCATACCGATCTGTCTGCTTTCAGCATCTCTTTTCCCAATATGTGCAAATATAAACCATAATACAGTGCGATGATGGGTTGATAAACGAATCTGATCCACATGGCGAATTTCCTTGATTTAACCTATTTATTATAATAAATATAAGAAATGGCTTGGCCAACACTAAAACTTTTGCAGAGGTGCATACAATGATCACGTTTCAATGGGATGACCCGTTCTTCTTCCAGCAACAACTGACCGATGACGAAAGACAGATTCAAGACGCAGCACGCGCGTATTGTCAGGAAAAATTACAGCCTCGTGTATTAACAGCCGCACGTGAAGAACGTTTCGATAAAGAGATCATGACTGAAATGGGTGAAATGGGTTTGTTAGGCCCAACCGTTGCTGAAGTCTATGGTGGGGCAGGCGTGAGCAATGTGTCCTACGGTTTGATTGCTCGTGAAGTGGAGCGTGTCGATTCGGGTTACCGTTCGGCGATGAGTGTTCAGTCTTCTTTGGTTATGCATCCTATCGAAGCCTACGGCTCTGAAGAGCAGAAACAAAAATACCTACCAAAACTTGCCACCGCTGAACTGATCGGTTGCTTTGGTTTGACCGAACCAGATCACGGTTCTGATCCAGGTTCCATGATTACCCGTGCGCGTAAAGTTGATGGTGGTTACCTGTTAACGGGTCAAAAAATGTGGATCACTAACAGCCCGATTGCCGATCTTGCGGTGGTATGGGCGAAATCTGATGCTCACGATGGCAAAATCAAGGGCTTCATCGTTGAACGCGGGACTGAAGGTTTCTCGACGCCTAAGATCAGCGGTAAGTTGTCTCTACGTGCCTCTATCACTGGTGAAATCGTGTTAGACAATGCCTTTGTGCCTGAAGAAAATCTACTACCTGGTGCGACTGGCTTATCCGGTCCGTTTGGTTGCTTGAACAAAGCCCGCTTTGGTATCGCTTGGGGTGTGTTAGGTGCGGCGGAATTCTGCTGGCATGCAGCCCGTCAGTACACCTTGGATCGTAAGCAGTTTGGTCGCCCTTTGGCCGCGACTCAGTTGATCCAAATGAAGCTGACCAATATGCAAACTGAGATCACACTAGGGTTGCAAGCCGTGCTTCAGGTAGGTCGTTTGATCGATTCCGGTAACTGGGCACCGGAGATGATCTCTATGGTTAAACGCAACAACTGTGGTAAAGCTCTGGATATTGCTCGTGTGGCGCGTGATATGCATGGCGGTAACGGCGTATCGGATGAATACGGTGTGATGCGTCACATGGTTAACCTAGAGTCTGTGAATACTTATGAGGGTACCCATGACGTTCATGGTTTGATTCTGGGCCGTGCGCAAACAGGTATTCAAGCCTTCTTCTAAACGAGGTGATCTATGCCGGCACAACCGCTTAAAGGTATCAGGATACTGGATCTGTCCCGTATCCTGGCCGGCCCCTGGTGCAGTCAACAACTGGCTGACCTTGGGGCGGAAGTGATCAAAATCGAACGTCCTGGCGAAGGGGATGATACCCGTCGTTGGGGGCCGCCTTGGTTAGAGAAGTCGCATGAAGCCGCCTACTATTTAGGGGCTAACCGTGGTAAACAATCCGTCACCGTCGATATGGCGAATCCTGAAGGCCAGGCATTGCTACACAAGCTTGTTCAGCAATGCGACGTGGTCTTGGAGAACTTTAAAGTCGGTGGGCTGAAAAAGTATCACTTGGACTATGAATCATTGAAAGCGATCAAGCCTGATTTGATCTATTGTTCAATCACGGGGTTTGGTCAAGATGGTCCTTACGCTCAGCGTGCTGGCTATGACTTTATGATTCAAGGCATGGGTGGCTTGATGAGTTTAACCGGTCAGCCAGATTCTGAAGTCGGTGGCGGTCCTGTCAAAGTCGGTGTTGCTTTTGCTGATATTTTCACGGGTATGTATGCGGCTAACGCCATTATGGCAGCGCTTTTTCAGCGACACCAAACCGGTGAGGGGACATACATTGATTTGGCATTGTTGGACGTTCAAGTGGGTGTATTAGCTAATCAAGCTCTGAACTATCTAACCTCGGGAAATGTACCGCAACGTTTAGGGAATGCTCATCCCAATATTGTGCCTTATCAAGCCTTTGCTACAGCCGATGGTCATTTGATTCTGGCGGTGGGTAATGATGGCCAGTTTAGACGCTTCTGTGAAGTCGCTGGTTGCCTTGAATTAGCGGATGATGCGCGCTTTAAAACGAATGCCTTGCGAGTTCAGCACAGAGGAGAATTGATCCCGTTACTGCTTGAGCCTTTGCGTCAGAAAACTACCGATCAGTGGTTAGACGCACTTGAGCAGGTCGGTGTGCCCTGTGGGCCTATCAATACGCTGGACAGAGTATTTGAAGACCCTCAAGTAAAGCATCGTGGTTTAAAGATCAGCCTGCCTCATCCCCAAGATGGAGCGGTCAATCTGGTCAGCAATCCTATTCGCTTTAATGGTGAGGCGTTGAACGCATCGACAGCACCACCCCTGTTAGGTCAGCACACTGAAGACGTCTTAAACCGTTGCTTAAATCTTTCGGAAAGTGAGTTGGCTGAGTTGAAGGAGAAGGGTGTTATTTAGACGTAACACCCATTTAGTCGATGATTTATTCGCTCATCAGACCTTAGTAACGCTTGGGTAGCTATGATCTGATGAGCGTCTGCAGATGAGCTAAT
>SLCQ01000284.1 GCA_007125745.1 Nitrincola sp. | reverse complement strand
ATGGCCTAGCGCACATCCACGCTTCTTTTAACAATACCATCGTCACCATTACCGATCGTCAAGGAAATGCACTTTCTTGGGCGACTTCTGGTGGTTCAGGCTTCCGTGGCTCACGTAAGAGCACGCCATTTGCTGCACAGGTTGCTGCAGAGCGTGCTGGTCAAGCTGCGTTAGAGTATGGACTTAAAAACCTAGACGTGTTTGTTAAAGGACCGGGTCCCGGTCGTGAATCTGCAGTTCGTGCATTAAACGGCTGCGGTTACAAAATTAACAACATCACGGATGTGACACCCATTCCACACAATGGCTGTCGTCCTCCGAAGAAACGTCGTGTGTAATCAGGAGACGGAATAATGGCTCGATATCTTGGACCCAAGTGCAAGCTGTCCCGTCGTGAAGGCACAGATCTCTTTCTAAAGAGTGGTGTTCGCGCGCTGGATAGTAAGTGCAAAGCGGAAGTTGTTCCTGGTGTGCATGGCGCACGCCGTGGCCGTCTCTCTGAGTACGGTTTACAGCTTCGTGAAAAACAAAAAGTACGTCGTACCTATGGTGTACTGGAGCGTCAGTTCCGTGGTTATTACAAAGAAGCCGCTCGTCGTAAAGGCGCTACCGGCGAAGTTCTATTACAGCTTCTAGAAGGCCGTTTAGACAATGTAGTATACCGTATGGGATTCGGCTCAACGCGTGCAGAAGCTCGTCAAGTAGTTTCTCACCGTCAAATTACCGTTAACGGTCAAGTTGTAAACATTCCTTCTTACCAAGTGAGTGTTGGCGACAAGATTGCTGTACGTGAAAAGTCTAAAAACCAACTGCGCATTAAACACGCATTGGAATTAGCAGGTCAACGTGCGCCCGTTGAATGGATTGAAGTTGACGCGTCTAAAATGGAAGGTGAATTCAAAGCGCTTCCAGAACGTAGCGACTTAGCTCAGGACATCAACGAACACTTGATCGTCGAGCTTTACTCGAAGTAATTTGAACTCTTGACTGGTGATACTATGCAGCGTTCTGTAAACGAGTTTCTTAGTCCACGTCACATTGACGTACAGGAAATCAGCAAAACTCGCGCTAAGGTGACATTGGAGCCGCTTGAACGTGGCTTCGGTCATACCCTTGGTAATGCGCTGCGCCGTATTTTGCTCTCTTCAATGCCTGGTTGTGCAGTAACTGAAGTCGAAATCGACGGTGTTCTGCACGAATACAGTAGCATTGAAGGGGTTCAAGAGGATGTAATAGAAATCCTTATGAACCTTAAAGGTGTTGCTTTTACGCTACATAATGGCGATGAAGCAACCCTGACGCTGAGCAAATCTGTAGCTGGCGTAGTAACTGCGGCTGATATTCAGCTAACACAAGATGTTGAAGTGGCTAATCCCGAACACGTGATTGCTCACCTCAATGGCGATAAAAGCCTGAATATTCAGCTTAAGGTCACTCGTGGTCGTGGATATGTACCCACTGACTCGCGCATGGCTGATGAAGATGAAAACCGTACAATTGGTCGTCTGTTACTGGATGCCAGTTACAGCCCGGTTTTACGTGTTTCATATCAAGTAGAAAGTGCTCGTGTTGAACAACGCACTGACCTTGATAAATTGATAATTGATATTGAATCAAATGGGACCATCGATCCTGAAGAGTGTATTCGCCGTGCGGCTACCATTCTTCATGAGCAATTGGCGGTCTTTGTAGACTTGAAAGATGCCAGCCAACAGTCGCGTACAGAAACAGACGATCCTGAGATCGACCCTGTATTGCTACGCCCGGTTGATGATCTTGAGTTGACAGTTCGCTCGGCTAACTGTCTAAAAGCAGAACAGATCTACTATATCGGTGATTTGATCCAACGCACCGAAGTCGAACTGTTGAAGACTCCTAACCTAGGTAAGAAGTCGCTGACTGAAATCAAGGACGTCTTGGCCTCTAAAGGGCTGTCACTTGGTATGCGTCTTGAGAACTGGCCACCTGCCAGCCTCAAAAATGACGATAAAGCGGCATCCTAAGTTAGCCTTCTGACACTAAGTTGTTAAGGATTTTGAAAAATGCGTCATCGTAAATCTGGTCGTCACTTTAATCGTACAAGTGCACACCGCAAAGCGATGTTCAAGAATATGGCTGTGTCTTTGTTCGAACACGAGTTGATCAAGACTACTCTGCCAAAAGCTAAAGAACTTCGCCGTGTGGCTGAACCACTAATCACATTGGCAAAAACCGATAGTGTGGCTAACCGCCGTCTAGCATTCGCACGTACTCGTAGCGATGCTGCAGTTGGTAAGCTTTTCGGTGAATTAGGTCCCCGTTACACGAACCGTCCTGGTGGATACATTCGTATTCTCAAGTGTGGTTTCCGTAAAGGTGATAATGCACCAATGGCATATGTTGAGCTTGTTGATCGTCCGCTGGATGCGGAAGCTGTCGAAGATAACAGCGAAGATTAATAACCTCTAAATTAAAAAACCCGGCAATTGCCGGGTTTTTTTTATCATTAAAATGTGGCGGTTAGTCGAACAGTGATTCGAGCACGTCATTTGACCCTTGACCAGGTGCAGTTGCACGTTGGCTTGGTGTACTTTCAGGAGTGAAGAACTCAACAATCGAGTTGGATTGTCCAGGATAGGCAAGTAAGCCTGTATCTGGGTCAATTCGTAACTGTACCACTTCTTCAGGGCGATTAAAGCTAAGCTCTTCCGTGTCCTCCAAGGCTACACGCATAAAGTCGATCCAGATGGGCAGGGCAGCAGATCCACCAAACTCACTTCTACCAAGATGCGCTGGCTGATCAAATCCTATCCAGGCTGTAGCGACTAGGTTTGGGTTGTATCCCGCAAACCATGCATCACGTTGCTGGTTGGTTGTACCTGTTTTACCCGCCAAATCACTACGATTAAGTGCTAATGCACGTCTACCCGTACCTCGACGAACAGCGTCAGCTAAAATATCATTGATAATATAGGCCGTAGATTCTGATAATATCCGGTACTCTTCAGGATCTGGATTATTTAACCGCTCATTGGTGTGTTTAAACGCGTTACCAGCATTTTTGGGTAGTTCAACGGGCATACCATCATGTAAAGTCACTTCATCAATAAACCAAGGAAGCACGCGATATCCGCCGTTTGCAAAAGCTGCATAGCCGCTGTTTATTTGAAGTAAAGTAGCATCAGCCGCACCAAGCGATAACGAAAGATTGGGTGGTGTTCTGTCGGAATCAAAGCCAAATGAAAGCAGTTGGGGGTAGGCAGTCTCAATACCGATATCTCTCAGCAAGCGGATTGACACCAGGTTTTTAGAACGGTAAAGGGCTTCTCTAAGGCGTATGGGCCCCTCAAAATCTCTGGAATGATTCTCTGGGCGCCACTCACCACCAAGACTGACATCATGAATTACAATCGGTGAGTCATTAACGATGCTTGCTGCCGTATAACCTTCTTCTAATGCAACGGCATACAAGAAGGGTTTAAAGGTTGAGCCAGACTGACGCCAAGCTTGGGTAACTCGATTAAAGTTATTATGGTTGAAGCTAAATCCACCCGACAGTGCTCTTATAGCGCCTGTGTCTGGTTCCATGGCTACAAAACCACCTTGTACGCGAGGTAATTGCGTTAAACGCCACTGGTTTTCTTCCGGTTGGAAGATGCGCACAACATCGCCATGGCTAAGGATATTAGCTGCTGACTGTGGAGCCGGGCCTCTAGCATTAGCGCTTCTATATTCACGTGCCCAGCTCATAGCATCCCAGTCTAGTGTTATGGGTGTACCATCTCTTAACAGAACCGTGGCACTTCGATCGTCAATGGCGGTAACAAGTGCTGGATGCATATTACCTAATAATCTGTAGCGTGAAAGCTTCTCAAGCTGTTCTTCTAGCGTGAGTTCGGTAATATCAAACTGTTCCTCAGGACCATGATAACCATGGCGTTCATGATAGGCAATCAACCCAGCCCTTAAAGCTTGATCAGATGCTTGTTGCTGTTTGCTATCAAGGGTAGTGACAACATTAAAGCCTTCAGTATAAGTAGCATCGCCATAGAGGCGAAACATTTCAGCGCGTACCATCTCAGCAACATAAAATGCTGACAGTTCAATATCCGCAGTATGATAACGAGCATTCTCAGGCTCCTGCAGCGCCTCATTAAAACTATCTTGGTCGATATAACCTAAACTCAGCATTCGACCCAGTATCCAATTGCGGCGTTCGGTAGAGCGTTGTGGGTTTCTGACGGGGTTGTTAGCAGATGGTGCTTTAGGCAGGCCGGCAATCGTCGCCATTTGAGCAAGGGTTAAATCATTGATATCTTTACCATAGTAAATATTGGCGGCAGCCTGAACCCCATATGCGCGCTGACCCAAGTATATTTTATTGACATAGAGCTCTAATATCTCTTGTTTTGATAGCTCTCGTTCAATTTTTAATGAGAGCAGAATCTCATTAAATTTACGTTCAAAGGTTCTATCAGGCGTTAAAAAAAAGTTTTTAGCCACCTGCATGGTGATTGTTGAACCACCTGTTTGTATTTCCCCCGATGATATTAATTGAAAAGCCGCTCGTGCTAAGCCTTTAATGTCGATACCCAGGTGCTCATAAAATCGACTGTCTTCTGCAGCTAAAATAGCATGACGAAGCCCTTCAGGTATTTCGTCATATTGAATGGGTGTACGACGTTGTTCACCATATTCCGCCATCAATTTGCCGTCAGCAGAAAAAATTCTTAAGGGAATCTGGAATCTTACCTCACGAAGTTCGTGTACATCTGGAAGATTTGGTTTATATTGATATAGGGCAAATAAAGTTGCAGCCGAAACCAGGATTATGGCAACGAAAAAAATGGCTAATACGAGCCTAAGAAGAGATAAAACGTTGCGCATAGTCACCTTTTGGTCTAATTTTAGCTTTGTTACTCTATTATATCTCTGTGATCGCTTTACAGTACAGTAACAAGCGTTTAAATTTCTTGTTGTCTTCTTGGGTATTAGAATGTAATTTGCGATAAATGCGGACAACGACCAACGGAGAACTGAAAAGGATTGACACGTGTTGAATTTATTTAGCAGTAGATCTTCTGGAATGACTGGAATCGACATAGGCTCAGCATCTGTAAAGATAGTAACAATGTCGAGTACTGGTAATAGCTATAGTCTAATTTCCTATGCGATTGTGCCTATTTCTGCAACTGCCGTTGTTGACGGAAGTATCGAAGATGTTGGGGTTGTTGCAAGTGCAATTGAGAGGGGTATAAAAATTTGTGGTGGTAAGCACAAGTTAGCTACCGTCGCAGTTCCTTCCTCCTCAGTTATAACCAAACGAATCAAGCTAAGCAATTTATTTATTGGAATTGACCTTGAAGAACAGGTAAAGGTTGAGGCTGATCAGTTTATACCCTACCCGCTTGAAGAGGTTGCGCTTGATTTTGAAGTCCTTGGCCCTAATGCCAAAGATCCCAGTTTCAATGATATTCTGCTAGTTGCGTGCCGGAAGGATGCATCT
>SLCQ01000198.1 GCA_007125745.1 Nitrincola sp. | reverse complement strand
GAAATTGCCCATCAGGCTCTGCAAACACTCGCCATACAGCATTGATTGCTAAACCCAAATTTGCCAATCTTTTGCCCTGACGTAACGCCACTGCTTGCTCTTGTGTCAGCTCACACAGGGGCAAAGTTTCAATCGCACTCCAAGGGGGTAATAATAACCCATCCAGATACGTTTGTATGCACTCGCTAGTGCTTTCAGGCAGTGCCTGTATATTGGCATTCAACTGTTCAAAATCGAGCATTTGTGATGCGTTATAACCACCGACATGGGTTCGTCTTAATCGACTGACATGCGCACCACAGCCAAGTAGTTCACCTAAATCCTGCACAATACTGCGTACATAGGTGCCTTTAGAGCAAAAGACTTCCAGATCAAGCTCCTGCTCTCTAATCGCCAATAAACGAATAGAGTGGATCATCACATGTCGAGATTTAACCTCAACTTCTATTCCTTTGCGAGCCAGTTTATACAGCGGTTGTCCTTGGATCTTAAGTGCGGAATAGATGGGCGGCACTTGTTCAATTTGACCTGAAAAGTGCGTTAATAGAAGCATTTCTATCTGATCTTTATCTAGTGAAGGTATCGGACGGGTTTCGATCACTTCTCCATCGGCATCAGCGGTCTCTGTTTTTTCACCCAGTCGAGCAGTGGTCAGATAGGCTTTATCCGAATCAAGAAGATACTGCGAAAACTTGGTCGCTTCACCCAGACAGATAGGTAACAAACCGGTTGCTAGCGGATCTAGCGCACCGGTGTGTCCTGCTTTAGCGGCTCCGTAAAGATGCTTAATCCTCTGAAGCGCTTTATTGGAACTCATGCCAGCAGGCTTATCGAGCAAAAAGATGCCATCGATGGCACGGCCCTTAGGTTTACGTGCCAAAGATTACTCCTCTGAGTCGGAGCGTTTCTGCTCCTGCTGATAAGCTTGCTCAATCAGACTATGAAGGCGTCTACCACGATCCACGCTTTCATCAAAATGAAAGCGCAGTTGCGGCATCACACGTAACTTAATTCCGCGTGCCAACTCCTTGCGTAAGAAGCCGGCTGCATTGTTAAGCACAGCCAAGGATTCTGGTATGACTTTTTCCTCATCCTGACTGCCTAGAGGCATGACAGTAACATAGGTATCAGCATAACCTAGGTCTTTACTGACTTTGACATAGCTGACAGTCACCATACCCAAGCGAGGATCTTTGATTTCGCGCTGGATCAGCATCGCCAGATCCCGCTGGATCTGGTCTGCTACCCGGTCTGTACGTTTAAACTCGCGAGCCATACTTCCCCGTTACAGCGTGCGCTGTACTTCAATGGTGTCAAAGACTTCGATCTGATCGCCGACTTTAACATCGTTATAGTTTTTCACGCCGATACCACACTCCATGCCGTTTCTGACATCGGCAACGGCATCTTTGAAGCGACGCAGAGACTCTAGCTCACCCTCGTAAATAACGACGTTATCACGGAGAACACGAATACGCTTGTTACGGTATACCGTACCCTCTATCACCATACAGCCTGCGATAAGGCCCAGTTTTGGTGAACGGAAAACATCTCGTACTTCAGCAATACCGACGATCTCTTCACGATATTCAGGTGATAATAAGCCGCCCATCGCTTGTTTAACGTCATTAATGATGTCATAGATTACGCTGTAGTAACGTAACTCAAGCTCTTCGCGTTCAACGATCGCTTTCGCTTGATTATCTGCACGGACGTTAAAGCCAATCATAATGGCAGACGACGCCAAGGCTAAGTTAGCATCTGTTTCACCAAAGCCACCAATACCACTTGATACAATATTGACCTTCACTTCGTCCGTAGATAAATCTTCAAGCGAACTGGTCAGTGCTTCAAGTGAACCACGCACATCAGCTTTCAATACAATATTGAGTGACTTGACCTCACCCGCCTGCATATTCGCAAATAGATTTTCCAACTTCGCTTTTTGCTGACGAGCCAGCTTAACCTCACGGAATTTACCTTGACGGAATAAAGCTACTTCTCGCGCCTTTTTCTCAGAAGAGACGACAGTAAATTCATCGCCCGCATCCGGTGTACCATCAAGCCCCAAGATTTCGACAGGGATCGCAGGACCGGCTGTATCTACAGGACGCCCAGCTTCATCAAGCATGGCACGCACTTTGCCATAGTGTAGGCCCGCAAGCACAATGTCACCTTTTTTCAAAGTACCATTCTGAATAAGCAGGGTAGATACAGAGCCACGACCTTTATCAAGACGTGATTCGACTACAACGCCACTAGCGGGCATCTCTACAACAGCGGTTAATTCCAGCACTTCAGCCTGGAGTAGAACTGCATCGATCAACTCATCTATGCCTTCACCCGATTTGGCTGAAACATGCACAAACTGAACATCGCCACCCCATTCTTCAGGAATGACATCGCGTTGAGCCAGTTCATTCCGAACACGATCAGGATCAGCTTCAGGCTTATCGATTTTGTTAACAGCTACAACGATAGGGACGTTACCCGCTTTAGCATGCTGTATAGCTTCTTCTGTTTGTGGCATTACACCATCATCAGCTGCAACGACTAAAATAACGATATCGGTTAGCTTGGCACCACGAGCACGCATTGCGGTAAACGCAGCGTGGCCCGGTGTATCCAAGAAAGTCACCATGCCATTATCTGTTTCAACGTGATATGCACCGATATGCTGTGTAATACCACCTGATTCACCGGCAGCTACTTTTGCTTCACGAATATGGTCTAGTAGTGAAGTTTTACCATGGTCAACATGGCCCATTACGGTAACAACGGGCGCTCTAGTCGACGCTTCGCCTTCGTGTTGTTTCAACCCTTCTAGCAGAGCATCTTCAATGGCGTTTTCCTGAAGCGGAATGGCTTTGTGCCCCATTTCCTCAACAACCAGAACAGCTGTATCTTGGTCAAGCACTTGGTTAATCGTCGCCATTGCGCCCATCTTGAACATCACTTTAATGACTTCAGCCGCTTTAATGGACATCTTTTTAGCCAGTTCAGCAACTGTGATGCTTTCTGGTACATTTACTTCACGCACAACAGGAGCTGTAGGCTTTTCAAAACCGTGCTGGTTTTGGCTTGGCTTACCACGAGAGGCCGCTCGTTTAGGGCTTTTACCGGGTCTTCGAGTTGAACCACGTTGATTCTCTTCGTTGATGGAGGGTGCGCCTTTACGAGCACTCGCAGATTTACCACGACGAGGGCCATCATCTTCATCACGACTGCGACCTTTTGCACGCGCTTCTTTAGCTTTACCTCGTGGTGGCGCCTTTTTATCAACAGCTGGAGTGTCTTCGACGACAGGTGCACTTTTCGTAACATCAACAGCTGGTTCAGGCGTTTCCGTCACAGCTTGCTCAATCGGCTCGGCTGGAGTGGTGCTCTCTTCTGTTAAAGCTGAAACTTTAGAAGATTCTGGCGCAGCCACAACGTCCGCAGCCGCTTCTTTTTGGCTACTTTCAGCTACTGGTGCTTTCTGTTCAGCTACCATTGCTCCTTCATTTGAATCAGCCACTACGCTATCAGTTACATTTTCTGTCAAGTTCGCTGACTCTTCAGCTTTGGGTGTATCTTCTAGTTCTTCGCGTTTCACGTAAGTCCGTTTTTTGCGTACTTCTACATTCACGGTTTTACGTTTTCCTGCCGCTCCAGACACTTTCAATTGCGAGGTTGTCTTACGCTTTAGGGTAATTCGGCTTGGTTCAGAAGCTGAACCTTCTTCACCATGTGATTTCTTTAGAAAGGTCAACAAGGTTTGACGCTCTGACTCAGATACCATCGAAGTATCTGTTTTACCTTTGATTCCGGCATCTTGCATCTGATTGAGCAAACGCTCAACGGATACACCAACCACATCGGCGAGCTGTTTAACGGTTACTTCTGCCATAAATGGGTTCCTCTTCTCCGTTGACTGTTACTGACTTTCTGAAAACCAAGGTGCACGTGCTGTCATAATGAGTGCAGCGGCCCTTTCTTCATCAAGTCCCTCAATTTCAATTAATTCATCAACTGACTGCTCAGCTAAGTCTTCCATCGTGATGACACCCTTAGCAGCTAGCTGAAATGCAAGCGCTCGATCCATGCCATCCATCTCAAGCAAATCTGCTGCCGGCTCTGTTGAATCCAGTTGCTCTTCATTAGCGATGGCTAGATTTAATAAAGCATCTTTCGCACGTGCTCTTAAAGCATCGACAATATCTTCATCAAACCCTTCAATTTCCAACATTTCATCAACTGGTACGTATGCAACTTCCTCTAATGAAGTAAACCCTTCATCAACAAGCACCTGTGCCAATTCATCATCAACATCTAAATGATCTATGAATAGTTGCAACGTACGTCCGATTTCAGACTGATGCTTCTCATGAGCTTCACTCTCGCTCATCACGTTCAGTTTCCAGCCCGTCATTTCACTCGCTAGACGGACATTTTGACCATTACGACCAATCGCCATCGCTAAAGCTTCTTCTGCAACAGCAACATCCATTGAGTGGCTGTCTTCATCAATCACAATTGAAGCCACTTCTGCAGGCGCCATAGCGTTAATCACTAACTGTGCTGGGTTGTCGTCCCACAGCACAATATCAACGCGCTCACCACCTAACTCATTGGTCACAGCTTGAACTCTTGAGCCACGCATACCCACACAGGCACCTACTGGATCAATACGCCCATCGTTGGTTTTAACCGCAATCTTAGCTCTTGATCCGGGGTCTCTCGCTGCTGCACGGATTTCAATCACTTCTTCAGCAATTTCTGGTACTTCTAAACTGAAAAGCTCGACCAGCATCGCAGGCGCTGTGCGACTCAAAATTAACTGGGGGCCACGACCTTCAGCCCGCACTTCATCGAGAACGGCTCTGACACGATCTCCCATACGAAAGCTTTCTCGTGGAAGCAAGTGTTCACGAGGTAAAAGCGCTTCAGCATTATTTCCCAAATCGATAATAACGTTGTCTCGTGTGACTTTTTTTACTGTTCCAGCGATCAACTCACCCAGACGATCTCTATATTGATCAACCACCTTGGCACGTTCAGCTTCGCGAACTTTTTGAACGATAACTTGTTTTGCTGTCTGAGCCGCAATACGACCAAAAGCAACTGACTCTACCTGCTCTTCATAAACATCACCAGGCTGGAGCGCTGTATCAATTTCAATCGCTTCTTCTAGTGTCAGTTCAGTACCTAACGCAGGCACCGCTGTATTATCAACCACAAGCCAGCGTCTAAAGGTTTCATAATCACCTGTAGCACGATCAATTTGAACGCGAATATCAGCCTCTTCGTCGTAACGTTTCTTTGTTGCTGTCGCTAATGCAACTTCAATCGCCTCAAATATGACTGCTTTAGGCACATCTTTTTCATTTGAAACGGCTTCAGCAACCAATAGTATTTCTTTATTCATTTACTCGGCCTCACCTGAACCTTTAAAACGCTTAAAATTGCGGCACCAATCGAGCACGTTCGATATAATCAATAGGTAGCAAATACTCTGTATCATCTACAACCAATAGAATTTCGTCTCCTTCGACGCCATTCAAAACACCTTTAAATCGGCGACGCCCCTCAAAAGGAACGCGTAGTTTAGCTTCTATAACATGCCCTACATAAGCCTGATATTGCTCGAGAGTGTACAATGGACGATCCATGCCTGGAGAGGACACTTCGAGCATATACTGCTCGGTAATGGGGTCTTCAACATCGAGGACGCCACTCACTTGATGGCTTACACGCGCACAATCATCCACTGTAACCCCTTCAGGGCCATCGATATAAATACGTAGAGTGCTTCGCTTACCTGCAGACTGAAACTCCAGCCCCCAAAGCTGTAACTCAAGCGCTTCCACTGTGGGTTTGATCAACTCTTCCAGCTGTTTAATTTTAGCTGACACTCTACTTTCCTCTTTCACGCCTTGGCGCTTTTAACGATCATATAAAACTCGCTGATAAAACAGTGCTGTGCCAACAAAAAATGGGTCACATTTGGACCCATTTTTTCCGGCTAAAAGCCCTTTTTCACCTACGAAAAAGCCCCTAAAGAGGGGCTTTTTTCATATTCATGCGGTGATAGTCAATCCCACATGAAAGGAAACCTCAAAGAGCATAGGACTAAAACCATACTTTGTCCTAATTTACTCGCCAGACAAGTCATAACGACTGGTCATATAAGCTACCTGAACTCTCAACCTAGTTGATTAATTCTGTAACGACTTAGCTTATTTTTAACGCCAATATTATAGCAACCCCACGACCAATTCTCAAGTTCCTGACAATTGCATGAGCACTCTGCACAGCTTTAGCATTAAAAATGGTAGCGGGGGCTGGATTTGAACCAACGACCTTCGGGTTATGAGCCCGACGAGCTACCAGACTGCTCCACCCCGCATCAAAACTACTTATGGTGCCGACGGCCGGACTCGAACCGGCACGAGCTTAGCTCACCACCCCCTCAAGATGGCGTGTCTACCAATTTCACCACGTCGGCAAACGTGAAACTGCGATCAGAACTAATCAGCAGTTGGAACATCGCTACTAGCAGGCACCGATGATGAACTACGCGGCACTTCGAGTGCAGGTAGCTCGTCAGCTCTTTCAGCAGCTGATTCAATAACCTGTAAAGAGGGTATGCCTACTTCGCTCACGCTTGAGGCACGCTCTTTTGCATAGTACGCAAGAGCAAAGCTAGTTGCGAATAGTGTAGCCGCCACTAATGCTGTTATTTTAACCATAAAGCCAGCATTACCAGTGCTACCAAACACAGTTTGGGATGCTCCAGCACCAAATGAAGCTCCGGCCTCTGCACCCTTGCCTTGCTGTAGCAATACCAAACCGATAATCGCCGCTGCTAGCAATACATGTACAATCAGAACCAGTATTTCCATCATTTCAACCATATTTAGGGCTATTAGCCGCTGCGCGACAAATAGCCGTGAATTCTTCAGTTACGAGTGCAGCTCCACCGATCAAACCACCATCAATATCTGGTTGCTTGAACAACTCTTCCGCATTGGCGGCCTTAACACTACCACCATACAAAATCTTCATATTTAAAGACAGCTCAGATCCAAAGCCGCCAGCAACAAACTCACGAATGTATGCATGCACATGTTGCGCTTGTTCGGGCGTTGCCGTCTTACCTGTACCTATTGCCCATACAGGCTCATAAGCAACAACCACACGACTTAACTCATCGCTATCCAAGCCAGCAAAGGCGATCGACAATTGATCCGCAATCACATTTTCTACTAAGCCAGCTTCGCGTTCAGCAAGTGTTTCACCCACACAGAGCAATGGCACCAAGCCAGCTTTCAAAGCATTTTTTAACTTGATAGCAACCTGATCATTCGATTCGTGTTGTTCTGAACGTCGCTCTGAATGTCCTATCAAAACATAACTGACACCTAAGTCAGCTAACATGGATGCAGAATACTCTCCTGTATGCGCACCATCTAACTCAAAACAGGAGACATTTTGTGCTCCAACCCCAATTAACCTACCATCAACAAGCCTCTTGATTTGATCCAAATAAATAGAGGGAGGACAAACCAATATATCTATGCTTTCACTTAAGGCAGGTAGTTGCTGAAACAGGCTATTCATCAGCTCTTCATTCTGACTTAATCTTCCATGCATTTTCCAGTTTCCAGCGACTAGAAGCTTTCGCATCAGACGTCTCCTTTTTAAAGAGGCGCAAATCTTAACTGAGTTGATATCAGGATACAAGACTCGCCAAGGCTTTTTCTACAGATTCAGCCAATCTATTACAGAGTGATTCAACGAGCTCTGCATGCTCACCTTCAACCATCACTCTCACTAAGGGTTCAGTTCCAGAAGGACGTAATAATACGCGACCTTTATCGCCCAACTGTGCTTCTGCATCCACAACAGCCTCCCGCACACCTTCAACCATCAATGGATCAACGCCTTTTGGCACATTCACATTGATCATTTTCTGTGGGAGCTTAGTCACGCCTTGCTTCAATTCCGCTAAGGTTTGCGCACTATCAGACATTGCCTTAAGAACCAACAAAGCTGCCAAAGTACCATCACCCGTTGTGCTATATTGCTGACAAACGATATGACCTGAACTTTCACCACCCAGGTTCCAGCCCTTTTTCTGTAACTGCTCCATGACATAACGATCGCCGACTTTTGCGCGCTCAAAAGGAATGCCTTCACGTTTGAACGCTTGTTCAAGCCCAAAGTTTGACATCAAGGTACCTACTACACCCCCAGATAATAATCCCTGTTGCTTAAATGACATAGCTAGAATATAAAGCAACTCATCACCATCAACTATCTCACCATGTTCATCCACCATAATGAGACGATCACCATCACCATCTAGAGCTATACCAACATGAGCTCCTTGGGCAACAACAGCTTTTTGAAGCGCCTTAACATCAGTTGCGCCAGAATCTAAGTTGATATTTAAGCCATCGGGTTCCGAAGCAATTTCAATGACTTTTGCACCCAACTCTTCGAACACATTGGGAGCAACATGGTAAGTAGCACCATTAGCACAGTCTAAAACAATTTTTAATCCTTTAAGCTTAAGGTTGCCATTTACCGCGCCTTTGCAATATTCAATATATCGACCAGCAGCATCTTCAACCCGCCGCGCTTTGCCCAGCTGACTAGAATGCACTGTCGACATGGCCAAATCCATTTGCGCTTCAATTGCCTGTTCTATCTCATCGGGTAGCTTTGTACCGTTAGACGAGAAAAATTTTATACCATTATCTTGATATGGATTATGAGACGCACTGATTACAATACCTGCATCGGCACGAAAGGTACGAGTTAAATAGGCAATCGCAGGGGTTGGCATAGGTCCTGTTAAAAACACATCAACTCCGGCAGCTGACAACCCGGCTTCAAGTGCCGACTCAAACATATAGCCTGATATGCGAGTATCCTTTCCGATGACTATTTTACTTCGCCCTTCTCGCGCAAATACGCAACCGGCTGCCCAACCCAGCTTAAGTACAAAATCTGGCGTAATAGGGAAGATACCCACTTCCCCTCGAATTCCATCTGTGCCAAAAAACTTGCGCGTCAATTTAACTCTCCCAATTCTCGTTACAGGTTGCAGTCAATACCTTCAATGCGTCAACCGTTTCTGCCACATCGTGGACGCGTAAAATGCGAGCCCCTTTTTGAGCTGCAATAATGGCACTTGATAGGCTAGAAGCAAGACGCTGATCGGTACCCCGCTCTGTTATTTGTCCTAACATACTTTTACGGGAAGTCCCACTTAACACTGGATAGCCCAGCGCTACCAATTGATCCAGTCGATTTAGCAAGGTTAAATTATGCCTGAGTGTTTTGCCAAACCCAAACCCTGGGTCAAGTATAATGTTGCTTTGCTTTATACCCGCATTAGAACAGCGTTCTACTTGATACTCTAGAAAATCAGCCACTTCATCTATGACCGAATGGTATTGTGCTTGCTTCTGCATCGTTAAGGGAGAATCGCCTTGCATATGCATAAGACACACAGGAAGACCTGATGCGCTCACTATCTCTAATGCACCCTCACGACGCAATGCTCTCACATCATTTATCAGGCCCACCCCTAATTCGATAGCCTCTTGCATCACCTTCGGCTCGCTACTATCAAGCGATATCACCACACCTAATTCACGCACTTTCTCAATGACGGGCAAGACGCGATCCATCTCTTGGTCAATAGAAACAGGTAATGCTCCTGGGCGTGTTGACTCACCACCTATATCCAGAATAGACGCTCCATCAGCAACCATCTGCTCTGCTTTGCGTAGTATTGTGTCGTATACCAATCTATCCTGTTGATAAAACTGCCCTCCATCCGAAAACGAATCAGGCGTTATGTTCAATATCCCCATCACTACGGGTTCTGATAAGTCCAATGGATGATCGCCACACTGAAGAACGGAGTTATGTACCATCATTGATTCCAATAGTCGGTGAAAGATGTTTACCTAGTATACACAAAAGCCGGCAATTGCCGGCTTTTGTATTGATCGAGAAAACTTAGCCTCGTCCTGATCCCCAAGGGTCACTATCCTTAGGTTCGTTCCAAGGGTTGTTATTTTTTGTCTTTTCGTCATCTACACTATCATCAGAATCAGATTGATCATCTTGAGTATCTGAAGACGACTCAGGATCACCTTCGACCGATTCGTCAGTATCGGTTGTATTAGGCATATCTTCATCAGCCGAAGATAAGTTTGAATCAACACCTGATTGACTATCTTCTTTAAACTCTTCATCAGAGCTTTCTTTAGAACTGTCTTCCTGCCAACCATCTGGTGCACTTACCGGCTCACGAGCCATTAGTTCATCTAACTGCTGGGAACCGATGGTCTCATACTTCATCAAAGCCTCAGTCATAGAGTCTAAGATGTCACGATTCTCCGTTAGAATCTTATAAGCTCGCTGGTAGCAGTCATCAATAATTTGCTTCACTTCAGCATCAATCAACCGTTGAGTTTCTTCGGATTTTGGCTTTGAGCCACCACCCATGCCACGACCAAATGGATCATCATCCTCTTCCGCATAAAGCAGTGGCCCTAAGGTTTCACTTAAACCCCATTTTGTGACCATATTTCTCGCCAGTGTCGTTGCTCTTTGAATATCGTTAGAGGCTCCTGTAGTTACCCCTTCTTTACCCAAAGTCATTTCTTCTGCAATGCGCCCGCCATAAAGCGAACAAATCTGTGAAAGAATACCTTGACGGCTGTGGCTGTAGCGATCTTCTGCAGGCAAGAACATGGTGACGCCTAATGCTCTACCACGAGGAATAATAGACACCTTATATACAGGGTCATGATCCGGCATCAAACGGCCGACAATAGCATGGCCAGATTCATGATAGGCGGTGTTTAGACGCTCTTTGTAAGACATCACCATTGAACGCCTTTCAGCACCCATCATGATTTTATCTTTTGCCTTTTCAAACTCTTCCATGCCCACAGTGCGTTTACCACCACGCGCTGCAAACAGAGCGGCCTCATTCACTAAGTTGGCAAGATCAGCACCTGAGAAACCTGGAGTACCCCGTGCAATCAGATCCGAACGCACATTATCACCTAAAGGCACTTTACGCATGTGTACTTTGAGAATCTGGTCACGTCCACGAATATCGGGTAAACCTACATGCACCTGTCTGTCAAAACGGCCCGGACGCAATAGAGCTGGATCTAGTACATCTGGACGGTTCGTAGCGGCGATAACGATAATCCCTTCAGTTCCTTCAAAACCATCCATTTCGACCAGTAGTTGGTTTAGTGTTTGCTCACGCTCATCATTACCACCACCTAAACCAACTCCTCGACTACGACCAACCGCATCTATCTCATCAATAAAGATGATACAAGGCGCATGCTTTTTGGCTTGATCAAACATATCACGGACACGAGATGCACCCACACCAACAAACATTTCAACAAAATCTGAACCCGAGATACTGAAGAAGGGAACTTTTGCTTCACCAGCAATCGCTTTAGCCAGCAAGGTTTTACCCGTACCCGGAGATCCCGCCATCAAAATCCCGCGAGGTATATGTCCACCTAAACGCTGAAACTTACCCGGATCACTAAGATAATCGACTAACTCGGCCACTTCCTCTTTTGCTTCTTCAACACCTGCCACATCGGCAAAAGTAGTTTTAATTTGGTCTTCGCTCATCATCCGCGCTTTGGATTTACCAAACGACATTGGTCCACCCTTACCACCAGCACCACCTTGCATTTGACGCATAAAGAACATGAATATAGCAATAATGATCAAAATCGGGAAAGCGGCGACTAGCAGTTGCGTCCATATGCTTTGACCCTCAGGTTTTTTGCCCTCAATCAATACATTGTTAGCCAACAAATCATCGATCAGCTTTGGATCCTGAACGGCAGGGCGAATTGCCGTAAAACTCTCACCAGTTTGGTGTTGCCCTGTAATCGTGAAGCCATCAATCAACACGCTAGATACACGACCTGCTTGAACTTCTTGGACAAATTCAGAATAAGAAATTTCGCCTGTCTGAGGCTCACTACTGAAATTATTAAAAATAGTCAGTAGTACAGCAGCTATCACAAGCCACAATACTAAGTTTTTTGCCATATCGTTCAAAGGTACACCCTCAGTTCTACTTAACTTTATGACCGGTCGGTCATCATACCACAGCCACTGCGCTCTGCTTGAATCTTTAACTAGATTATATTTATCAACCTAATAGATAATCACTAAGACAACCTCAATCAGAACCCTCTGCTATATTTGAAAAACAATCAGAAGACTTTTCTCTGACATAAAAAGTGAGCGACAGTTCCTGATACGCTTTGAGTATCATCTGAGATCATCCATCACATTCACACACGTCTTTAACTATATCGTGACAACAATAGCTACTATCAACCCCTAAGCTCATGTAAAATTCAAACTTCGAATTATTATCCACATTTCTAAAAAGGGCACCCATTCTAATATGAGCTTAACTCCTGAGCAAAAAAAACGTTTCCGCACATTCGGACATCATCTTAACCCAATTATTATGGTTGCGGGTAACGGCCTTAGCGAAAATATTCAGCTTGAAACCGATCGCGCACTCGCCGATCACGAGCTCATTAAGGTTAAGTTTGCAGTCGGTGATAGAGAGTTAAAACGTCAATTGATTAAAGAGCTTTGCCAAATCGTAGAAGCAACCTTGGTTCAGGAAATCGGCAACATAGCCTTGATCTACCGTAAAAACGATAGTCCAGATCCTAAACTCTCTAATTTATTACGCTTTAAATAGATCACTGATCATGCTTCGATCCACTGCTGTCAATGCGGAAAAGCCACAGCCTGAATAATGATTCAACCTGTGGCTTTTGTCGTTCTATTGATAGAGAGGCTAAGCTTGATGTAGCACCTCAGTAATTTCATACTCCGTAACCCCAGCGGGGGTATTTACAGTAGCCACATCACCTTCTTCTTTGCCTATCAGGCTCCGTGCAATAGGCGAGTTAACAGATATTTTTCGCGCTTTGATATCTGCCTCATCATCACCCACAATTTGGTATCGCACTGTTTCATCAGTGTCTAAATTAATGAGTTCCACCGTCACACCAAAAATCACTTTGCCAGAGTGAGGAATCTTGGTGACATCAATGACCTGAGCTTGAGAAAGTTTGTATTCAATTTCACGAATACGTCCTTCAATAAAACCTTGTTGCTCTCGAGCCGCATGATATTCAGCATTCTCTTTTAAGTCGCCGTGAGCACGTGCTTCAGCAATATCAGCTATAACCTTGGGACGATCTTTTGTTTTAAGTCGTTCAAGCTCTTCTCGTAGGCTAACTTCGCCCGACACAGTCATTGGAATTCTGCTCATGAGAACACTCCTTGATGTAAATCTTGTAATCGGCGAACAACTTTCTCTTCACCAAATTTCAAGGCTTCGGTAATTGCCACTGCACCCGCTAAGGTCGTTGTATATGGCACTTTATGTTGCAGTGCTGTACGACGGATTGCAGCCGAATCAGCAATCGCCTTACGACCTTCAGTCGTGTTGATTACGTAGGCAATTTCACCATTTTTCATGACATCGACAATATTAGGGCGGCCTTCCATCACCTTGTTTACACGCTCTACTTCAATGCCATTATCTTCGAGCAAACTCGCTGTACCGGAGGTTGCAATTAAACTAAATCCTATAGAAACCAGATCTTTTGCTACTTGAACAACACCTTGTTTATCGACGTCTCGAACAGAGATAAAAGCCTTTCCTTTAGTCGGCATTTTTTCTCCAGCACCCAATTGTGCTTTCATAAACGCCTCGCCAAAGCTTTCACCAACGCCCATAACCTCACCAGTTGATTTCATTTCTGGACCAAGGATCGGATCAACGCCAGGGAATTTATTGAATGGGAAGACTGCCTCTTTCACACTGTAGAATGTCGGAACCACTTCTTCAGTAAAGCCTTGATCAGATAGCGATTTACCCGTCATAACCAACGCAGCAATTTTAGCCAACGAAACACCTATGCATTTGGATACAAATGGCACCGTTCTGGATGCACGAGGGTTAACTTCGATGACATAAATCTCACCATCTTGGTAAGCTAATTGAACATTCATTAGCCCTACAACACCGAGTTCAAGCGCCATCTTACGCACCATGTCTCTCATCTGGTCTTGTATGTCACTCGAGAGACTATAAGGAGGCAAAGAGCACGCTGAGTCACCAGAATGAACACCTGCTTGTTCAATATGTTGCATGATGGCACCAATAACAACAATTTCACCATCACAGACAGCATCAATATCCACTTCAACAGCAGCATTCAAGAAGTGATCCAATAGCACTGGCGCATCATTGGAAACTTGAACAGCTGAGTTCATATACTGGCGCAATTCACTCTCTTTATAGACAATTTCCATTGCACGTCCACCCAAGACATAAGAAGGACGCACCACTAATGGATAACCAATTTTACCTGCTTCGATAATCGCTTCTTCAAGACTACGTACAGTTGCGTTTTCAGGTTGCTTTAAACCCAAACGCTTAAGCATTTGCTGGAACTGCTCTCGATCTTCCGCACGATCAATTGATTCAGGTGAGGTACCAATAATGGGCACGCCTGCTTGCTCAAGTGCAACGGCTAGCTTTAATGGGGTTTGTCCACCATATTGGACAATGACCCCTTTGGGTTGCTCTACTTCAACGATTTCAAGCACATCTTCTAGCGTAATCGGCTCAAAGTATAAGCGGTCAGAAGTATCATAATCGGTTGATACCGTCTCAGGGTTACAGTTAACCATGATTGTTTCAAAGCCATCTTCACGGGCAGCTAATGCCGCATGAACACAGCAGTAGTCAAACTCAATTCCCTGACCAATGCGGTTTGGACCACCACCAATGACCATGATTTTTTCACGATCACTTGGATTAGACTCGCACTCTTCCTCATAGGTAGAGTACATATAAGCCGTGTCTGTTGAAAACTCAGCGGCACAGGTATCTACACGCTTATATACAGGTCGAATATTAAATGCTTGGCGCTGTTTACGCAGTTGCTTTTCAGTCACACCTAACAAGGTTGCTAAACGGGCATCAGAGAAACCTTTGCGCTTTAAGCGGAAGAGTTGCTCATTGGTCAACTCTGAGAGTGCCATTTGTGACACTTGTTGCTCATCTTTAATAATATCTTCAATCTGAATGAGGAACCATGGGTCAACACCAGAGTAACCGTAGATTTCATCCACTGACATCCCCAGACGAAAGGCATCACCAATATACCAAATACGCTCACTGCCAGGTTGCTGTAATTCACGAATAATGTCACTGCGTGCATCTTCGGCATCCAGATCGACAACCGGATCAAAACCTGTAGCACCGACCTCTAGGCCACGTAGCGCTTTGTGAAGGGATTCTTGCTGTGTACGACCAATAGCCATCACCTCACCAACCGACTTCATCTGAGTCGTTAAACGGTCATTGGCTTGGGGGAATTTTTCAAAGGTAAATCGTGGAATTTTAGTGACCACATAATCGATAGAAGGCTCAAAAGAAGCAGGTGTACGACCACCGGTAATCTCATTTTGTAACTCATCTAATGTATAACCTACAGCCAACTTAGCTGCGACTTTAGCAATTGGAAAACCAGTCGCTTTAGAGGCTAATGCAGACGAACGGGAGACACGTGGATTCATTTCAATAACAACCACACGCCCGGTTTTCGGATCAACACCAAACTGAACGTTAGATCCACCCGTTTCAACACCAATTTCACGCAACACAGCCAAGGAGGCATCACGCATGATTTGGTACTCTTTATCCGTTAAGGTTTGTGCAGGAGCAACGGTTATACTATCACCTGTATGAACCCCCATCGCATCGAAGTTTTCGATGGAACAGATGATGATGCAGTTATCCTTTTTGTCGCGGACAACTTCCATTTCATACTCTTTCCATCCGATTAAGGACTCATCAATGAGCAATTCTTTAGTGGGCGATAGTTCTAAACCACGCTCACAGATTTCGATAAACTCTTCACGGTTATAAGCGATACCACCACCAGAGCCACCCATGGTGAATGAAGGGCGAATAATCGCAGGAAAGCCAATGGAATCTAGCACCTGCAATGCTTCTTCCATGCTATGTGCTATGGCAGAGCGCGGACACTCAAGCCCAATATTTTTCATAGCTTTATCAAAACGTTCGCGATCTTCAGCCTTATCAATAGCGTCTTGAGTTGCGCCGATCATCTCAACACCAAACTCTGCTAGAACACCTTCTCGATCTAGATCAAGTGCACAGTTAAGTGCAGTCTGACCTCCCATTGTCGGCAATAAAGCATCCGGGCGCTCTTTTTCGATGATTTTAGCAACTGTTTTCCATTGTATCGGTTCGATATAGGTTGCATCAGCCATCGCTGGATCAGTCATAATAGTGGCAGGATTCGAGTTGACCAAAATAACTCGAAACCCTTCTTCTCTAAGCGCTTTACACGCTTGTGCACCCGAGTAATCAAACTCACATGCTTGCCCGATAACGATGGGTCCAGCCCCTAAGATGAGGATACTTTTAATGTCTGTACGTTTTGGCATCAGTATTAACCAGTTATAAGTAGTTCAGTTCAGGCTTGCTTGTGGTTGCGCATCATGTCGATAAACTTATCGAACAATGGCGCCACATCACGAGGACCAGGGCTTGCTTCTGGATGACCTTGGAAGCTAAAAGCTGGGCAATCAGTGCGTTCAATACCCTGCAAAGAGCCATCGAATAGTGATTTATGCGTTGCACGCAAATTCGCTGGAAGCGTAATTTCTGCAACTGCGAAGCCATGATTCTGACTTGTAATCATCACCTGACCACTATCCAAATCTTGAACAGGATGGTTTGCACCATGATGTCCAAATTTCATTTTTTCAGTTTTTGCGCCCGACGCTAAAGCTAAGAGCTGATGGCCTAAACAGATTCCAAAGATGGGTAGCTTTGTCTCCAAAATAGATTTAATCGCATCGACAGCATAATCACAGGGCTCAGGATCACCTGGACCATTAGATAGGAAAACACCATCAGGTTTCAACGCGAGCACTTCTGTAGCGGGTGTTTGAGCAGGAACAATAGTTAAACGGCACCCTCTAGACACCAACATACGCAGAATATTGTGTTTAACACCAAAATCATAAGCAACAACATGTAATGGCTGGTCATCGTCAAGTTGGCTAAAGCCCTGACCTAATGTCCACTCTCCTTGATCCCACGTATGCACTTTTTTTGCTGTTGCAACTTTTGCAAGATCCATTCCTTTCAGACCAGGAAATGCTTTTGCCATTTCAATGGCCTTCTGTTCATTAACCTCACCCGCCATAATGCATCCATTTTGTGCACCTTTTTCACGCAAAATACGGGTTAGTCGACGCGTATCAATATCGGCAATACCAATAATACCTCGACTCGCTAAATATGAATCTAAAGATTGCTCTGAACGAAAGTTGCTTGCCATCAAAGGTAAATCGCGGATAACCAGACCAGCAGCCCAAACTTCGTTCGACTCTCGATCCTCTTCGTTAACACCAACATTACCAATATGTGGATAGGTTAAGGTTACAATTTGACGACAGTAAGAAGGATCGGTCAGGATCTCTTGATAGCCTGTCATAGACGTGTTGAAAACAACCTCACCGGTAGTTTCTCCGTCGGCACCAATCGCAACCCCCTTGAAAATTGTCCCGTCTTCAAGGGCAAGAATGGCTGGTCGCGTCAATGGAACCTCCCCGCTTAAATGCTGCATGCTATTTGACTTAATTCTGAAGTGATGATCAGTTGTAAAAAAGCGAGACGCAGCCGAAGCCAGTCTCGCTTTCATAAATTCTGGGTTTGCGGAAACTTCCGGCAAAACGACATTATTCTAGTGTAGAAATGTGCAATAGTCCAATGGAGATTTAGCTAAAAAGACATTAACCACAATTCGAAAGAAAACAAGTGCATAAAAAAAGGGGTTACCCGTTTGGATAACCCCTTCTTCGTATTAAGTGCCTGGCGATGACCTACTCTCACATGGGGAGACCCCACACTACCATCGGCGATGACGCGTTTCACTACT
>SLCQ01000259.1 GCA_007125745.1 Nitrincola sp. | reverse complement strand
GGGCCTTAACACCCTGGGCGCTGATTTGAAGCGTTCTGACTAAGGCCCGGGTTCCTTCTATGACAGCACGACGAGCGTCTTCACTTTGATGTACCGAGGCGATTTGCTCATGCTCTGCTTGCCTTTGCTGTGAGCTCAACGCTCCTCCAGTAAACAGAGGAAGGTTCATACTGAGTTGAACCGTGTTATTGTCTTGCCAGCTATCATTGATGCCACCATGACTACGACGGTTTTCGTGGCTCACGCCGAGTGTGACTTCCGGTAGACGGTTACCTCGGATACTTTGCGCGTTTCGTCGAGCAATCTCAGTTTGTGTTTCCGCCAGGCGTAGATTGAGATTGTCTTGCAGTGCCTTTGAGATCCACGGTTGAGGATCACTTGGCTCTACAGGTACGATAGGGTAATCAGAACTTAAGTAAGCAAGATCATTAAAAGGCTGACCTGCCAAACGTTCCAAAGCCTCATAGTTGTTACTTAAAGTGCCTTCAGCATCGATTCGTTGTACGACCGCTAGGTCATATGCGGCTTGCGCTTCTTGAACATCTGTTATGGCAATTAAGCCAACTTCAAACTGCGCATTTACTTGATCTAGACGACGCTGTAGGGCTCTTTCTTGCGCTTCGGCATTTTCCAAGGCACTCATGGCTCGAAGCACTTCAAGATAGGCATCCACGCTTCGGATAATTATCTCTTGCTCTGCTTGTTCAAAGCTAGTCGAAGCGCTGTCAGCGATCAGTTCAGAACGTTTAAAGTTGTAATAGCTGTTCGCGTTAAATACAGGTTGAGACAGCGACACGGTATAACCTGTAGAACCACGGGCACCACTTGCTGCGCGCTCAGAGTTGCGTGCAGTATTTGCTCTGAATTCGGCTCGAGGCAAGAGTCCTGCTCTTCCTTGAATAGGAGCTTCTTGACCTGCCATAAATTCCGCTTCGGCCCGTTTTAATTGTGGGTCATTTTCCAGTGCCAATTGATAAAGGTCTGCCAGCGGTCCAGCAGAAACCATTCCCGATACGGTAAGCGTGGAGCTAATGAGTGCTGGGAGTAAAAGTCGTTTAAGCGTTTTCACTGTGCAGTCCTTAGTTTTCATAATTAGGTTCTACTATTGTAAAGTTACGTTTACCAAAAATACTATAGATTGTTGGAATAACAAACAATGTGAGGAGTGTTCCAAGTAACATACCACCGACGATAACCCAACCAATTTGGTGTCGTGATTCAGCCCCAGCCCCCACGGCCAGGGCAAGTGGTAATGTGCCCAGTACAGTTGCACCGGTTGTCATTAAGATGGGACGTAAGCGCATTGAAGCCGCTTCAATAATGGCTTCTCTCAAGGCGAGTCCTTTGTCTTGAAGTTGGTTTGCAAATTCGATAATCAAAATGCCGTGTTTAGTGACTAGACCAACCAGCGTGATTAAACCGATTTGACTGTAGATATTGATACTACCCCCAGATAAAAACAGCGCTATTAGCCCTCCTGCTAAAGCAGGTGGAACAGCTAGCATAATGATTAGTGGGTTTTTAAAGCTTTCAAACTGAGCGGCCAAAACCAGGAAAATAAAGATCAGCGACAGTACAAAAGTGATTTGCATGGTATTGGCGGATTCTTTAAATTCTCGTGATTGGCCAGCATAGTCAAATAGCGCTTCAGGGTCGATTTCTGCCAAAGCTTCCTCAAGAAACGTTAGTGCATCCCCTAAGCTGTAACCGGGCGTCAGCATAGACTCAATTTTGACTGCTTTTAATTTATTAAAGTGATTCAGCTCACGCGGCGCTACGGTCTCTTCTACCGTGATGAAATTGCTTAATTGAATCATTTCGCCTGACGCTGAACGAACACTTATTCGCGAGAGGTCGTCGCGAGTTCTGCGGAACTCATCTTCAACCTGTAGTATGACATCATACTGCTCACCACCACGCTTAAAGCGTGTGAGTGACCTGCCTGACATATAGGTTTCCAGACTACGTCCCACCTCAGCCACACTTAAACCCGCTTCGGCAACTTTTTCCCGATTAAGCGTCAGTTGAAGTTCAGGCTTGTTGAGTTTGAGATCTGTATCCACTTGTTGAAAATTGGGGTTCTCGGCGATACGTTCAAGCATCTGGTCCGTAATGACTTTTAGGTCTTCATAATCGCCGGTGGTTTGAATAATGAATTCAACAGGTCGAGAAATAAAGCTTTGACCTAGTGACGGCAGGTTAATCGCAAAGGACATATTACCGGGAACGCCACCATAAAGTTGCCCAGTAAGTTCTTCAGCAATCGCTTGCTGAGAGCGTGAACGATTTTCCCAATCTTCTAAACGGACAAAGGTGAGTGAGTTAGTTTCACTTGGGAAACCTGTAATGCCAAAGTGCTGTACTCTTTCGGGTACGCCGCTGATGATCGCTTCGACCTGTTTTGCATAGCGGTTGACATACTCCACTGATGAACCATCCGGATTAACTGAGAAGGTCATGATGGTGCCGCGATCTTCGATAGGTGCCAGTTCCTGCGGCAGCTGTTGGTAAAAATACACAGCAGCTCCTAAACTGGCAAACATTAAGGCTAATGCAAAAATACGTGCATTCAAAGTTTTTTCAAGCAACCAGTGATAGCCATTGCTCAGGTTAACCAACCAGCTTTCAATTAAATTGAAAATAGCGCTGTGTTTTTTCTCATGATGCAATAGCCTGGAGCAAAGCATAGGAGAAAGTGTTAAAGCAACAAAGGTAGAGACCACCACAGCACCTGCCAGTGTTAAGGCAAATTCGGTGAATAGTCGACCGGTTTGGCCGCTGGCAAAGCTGACGGGCACAAACACAGCGACTAAGGTTGCCGTGGTGGCAATAATGGCAAAGCCGATCTCTTTACTACCCTTGAATGCTGCTTGAATGGGGTGAAGGCCTTTCTCAACATGCCTGAATATGTTTTCAAGCATCACAATAGCATCATCTACGACCAGCCCTATGGCCAATACCAGGGCTAAAAGCGTGAGTGTATTGATTGAAAAGTTCATCAAATACATCATGCCGAAGGCCCCAATAAGCGATAAGGGGATGGTGATAACGGGTATCAGTGTGGCGCGCGGGTTACGCAGGAAGAAAAAAATGACCAGTACCACCAGGGCCCCGGCAATCATCAGGGTTTGATAGACCGAGGCAATAGAGCGCTCTATAAAGATGGACGAATCATAAGCCACTTCAAGCTTCATTCCCTCGGGTAGGGTAGATTCAATCGACGCAACCATGTCTCGAACGCCTTCCGACACATCCAATGGGTTGGCAGTGGATTGGCGAACGATCCCCAGTCCTTGTGCATTCACACCATTAAAACGTGCGTAGTTGCGAGAGGCTTCTGGTGCTATTTCAACTCGAGCCACATCTGCAACTCGAACTAGATGGTTACCATCTTGGCGGATGATCACCTGTTCAAACTCTTCTGCTTCGTTAAGGTCTGTTTGTGCAAGAATCGTAAACTCTCGATCAACACTTTCGATGCGCCCTGCGGGCAGTTCAATATTTTGTGCCAGCAAAGCGGCTTCAATGTCCTGAGGAATAACCTGGTAGGCGGCCATACGTTCAGGATCTAACCAGATGCGCATGGCATAACGACGCTCACCACCCAACTGTACATTGGCTACGCCAGATACGGTTTGTAACGGATCGCGCACTCGTCGTTGCGCAAAATCCGTTACTTCCATTGGATTGTGCACATCAGAAGAGAGAGCTAACCACATTATTGGTTGTGCATCAGCTTCCGATTTAGCCACCACCGGTTCATCGATATCGTCTGGCAACATGCCTCTGACACGACTGACGCGGTCACGGACATCGTTGGCGGCAGCATCTGGATCACGATCTACACGGAAAGTGACGCTGATCTGACTGCGTTCAGATCGACTGATGGAACTCATAAAGTCGATCCCTTCGATACCTGATAGTGAGTCTTCAATGACTTTTGTCACCTGAGACTCGATGATGGAGGCACTTGCACCTCCATAGCGGGTATCAACTGTCACCACAGGGGTATCAATTCTGGGGTATTCTCGTACGGTTAGTCGATCGTAAGAAATTAAACCCACCAGCAAGACTAATAAGCTGATGACGGTGGCGAGTACGGGGCGCTTTATACTGATATCAGACAGTATCATGCGTCAGATCCTTCGGTATCATTCTCTGGAAATAGGGGAGTTACAGGCATGCCTGGGTGTAGCTTAATGTGACCAGCGGTGACGATGATGTCATCTTCATCAAGGCCACTGAGAACCTGCACAACACCCACGCGACGATCACCTAGGGTCACTTGAACTAAACCGGCTTTATTCTCATCATCTAACCGCATGATATAGAATTCATTATTTTGAGGAATAATGGCGGCTTCTGGAACCATTAAGGCCTGTGTATCTTGTCCTGTGATAATGGTGATACGTGCAAAAAGGCCAGGTCGAAGCGCTCCATCTTCATTAGGGATTCGGGCACGTAAACTTAGGTTGTGGCTACCGGAACGAGAAGAGGGCGAGATGGCATAAATTTCGCCTTGAAAGGTGCGACCTTCAAGCGCATCAACAGAGATCTCTATCATCTGACCGACCTTGATTTGTGACAAGTTGCGTTCTGGCAGGGTGAAGTCTAACTTCATCTCATGCGTATCAACGATCTCGACGAGGTCTTGTCCTGTCGATACAAAGTCGCCTGGACTGACATAGCGTAATCCTACTTGACCAGAAAAAGGAGCCTTAAGCGTTGTTTTAGCCAGTTGCGCTTGAGCCATCTGAACCTGTGCTTCATTGGCTCTGAGTTGTGCTAAGCGTGTATCGCGGTCGGTTTGAGAGCCCACGCGTCGTTCCAGCAAATCTGCAGCACGTTGATATTCAATACGGCTAAGGTTTGCTTGTGCCTGTGCCTGGGCGAGTTCAGCTTCAAATGACGTACTGTCTAGTTGAATGAGTGGTTGGTCCTTTTCAATCATTTCGCCTTCACGAAAGAGTATTTCAGATACTCGGCCACTAATTTCCGGGCGCAATACCAGGGCTTCATTTGCACGAAGCGTCCCTACAGTTGTGATCACATGATTTAACCTAGTCGGTTTAACTTGAAACACTTCTGCAGGTAGGCCTTGCCCCTCTTGAGCCAGGCTGTAGGGTGCTACAACAAGTCCAATACTGAGCAGAGTAGCCGATAACGCTTTGCTCAGTGTGTTTTGAGAATGTTTCATGCCAGTGTTTCCTTGGTCTGATCAGGTTCAGTAAACGAGGGGAGTTGGGGTATTAAAATATGTTCCCACATGAGCGCTAAGGTTTGTCTTAGGGGTTTGCGTGAGTCCTCTACCTTCATTCGCAGTAATGCTCCTTGCCAGCAGTCCCATACCATCTGTGCCAGTATGTTCGCGGATAAGTCCGTTCTTACGCTACCTTCTGTTTGGCAGATCAAGAAGTCCTCTGCCATCAGTTTAATGACACGATCTGTGGCATCTTTTATGGCTTGCCTGAGTGCAGGCGACGCATTACCGATTTCGCCAGATAAGTTG
>SLCQ01000263.1 GCA_007125745.1 Nitrincola sp. | reverse complement strand
ACCTGATAACTCAATGACTCGTGTTGAAATTAAATGACATAAGGTTAATACCGCAGCATGGTTAAAAAGGGGGCCTGGTGCAGTGGTCTGTACACGTAGCGTCCAGTTGGCGTTAATGATTCTCTCGAGGGGTGTTTCTATACCATTAGAAAAAAATACCGGTAAATCAGTTATTAATGCGCAATCGATTTGATGTGAGTTAATTTCACTTAAGAGTTGTTGCAGTGGTTTGACAGGGCGCTTAAGGGCAAAAACAATGATAAGGTCATTCTTGTTCATACTGCTAAGGCTTTCAGCTAGGGTTTGCCCTGCCTGAGGCAGGAGTGTCACGTTAGGTAGCACTTGGCCAATTTGTGCATTTAAATATACTGAAAAGGCGTGAGCGGTTCTAAAACCTAGAATCCAAACTCTGCGAGCACTGAGAAGGCCCTGTGCTAAAGAGTCAATCTCAGCAAGCGTAAGTTCTGCAAAGGTGTTTGCAACATTTAACCTACCTTGCTCTATATGTGCTGCGAGTGCGGTTTCTGGACCTTGATGTGATGCAGGTGATTGAAAAACAGCCGCTCCTGTTTTCTGTGAAGTTCGTGCCGCTTGACGTGCTTCTTCAAAGTTTTTATAGCCTAGACGACGAACAAATCGTGTCACAGTGGCATTAGATACATTCGCTAATTGAGCAAGTTCTGTTGCAGAGTAACTAGCAACCTCTCCTGGAAATGAAAGCAATGTGTCCGCTAAACGTCTTTCACTAGGATGTAAAGAGGGAATTGAAGCGCGGATGCGTGAAAGGAAGGTGGGTGTAGTCGAAGGTGCCATGAGGTTTCTCTATATGTATGTTCATGAAATTATATTTTCATCATCAAAAATATACCATGCCTCTTTACATACATTTCTTATCCCAACATGAACCAATTGAACTGACTACCGTATAAAGTGTTATTCAATTTGGAGATTCTTTATGTTTGGTTTATTTAAAGCAAGTCCTGCAAAGCAAGCGCAAAAGCTGCAACAGGCTTATGAGAAAAAGCTGGCTGAAGCGATGAATGCTCAGCGCAATGGCGATATTAGAAGCTATTCAATGTTGTCAGAAGAAGCAGAAAAAATTCATCAAGACATTCAGCGAATAACGCATGGTTGATAAATTAGTGACGACTCCTCATCTTTTTTATGATGGTAGTTGCCGGCTTTGCCAGCGAGAAATCTCGCATCTGTATAAGTCGTTGTCGCGTCATTTTGTGTTAGTGGATATCAGTGATCCATCATTTGTTGGATGGAATGGTGTGACTCGAAACGCAATGATGCAAAAAATTCATGTTTGGGATGGTGTTGAGTTTCTAGTTGGCTTAGATGCTACGCTTTATTACTGGGATAAGACCCATTTAAAGCTTCTATCTCAATTGCTTAGTCTACCTCTGATTAAACCTATTGCTGGCTATTTCTACAACCAATGGGCAAGATGGCGTGTTCAAAAGTCAACTGCTTGTGATACCTGTAGCGGGTAAGCAGACTAAAGTCGTTATGCCCAACCCTTTTAAAACAAGATTATCGTTAAAAAATTTGTCATAATTCTTGTTAATCAAACAATAATAGAATCTTTTTGAATGTGGCTGTTTTCGCGTCAGTTTTTTCGACATAACAAATTCTTCCTGATTGTAAGCATCCTGTTAGGGCTTCTCTTAGTCACGGTCGGTTGGCATATTGAGAAAGACAACTCGCAACGTCTGAACGATCACTTAATGATTGAAGCGAAAAGTCTGCGGAACGGTTTTGAGCTTTCTCAAAAAGACCTCCAGCAACAAATGTTACTGGTGGCTAAGCTTTTAGCTGAAAACACCAGAATACAAACACTTTTTTTTCAAGGCTCTGAAGCTCTGTCAAAAGAGGGCGGTGGGAAAGGCGGTCATGAAACAGCTTTTTGGCGCGCTGCATTGCTTCAGTACATTTCGTCCAGATGGCAACTCATGCAGGATGAGTTTGGCCTGCGTCAGCTTCAATTTCACCTAATGCCTGACGTTACCTCCTTTGTCAGAGTGCATCAGCCTGATGTGTTTGGAGACTCTTTGGCTGAGGTTCGGCCTATCCTTAAAGATGTACTGACTGATCAACAAGCACGTAGTGGGTTTGAAACGGGGCGGATCTATTCTGGCGTGCGCGGTGTTGTACCTGTTTGGTTTCAACTGCCCAATGAACCACTACATTTCGTTGGAACTCTAGAAGCTGGAACCTCGCTCGATACACAGTTGATGAGACTGGATCAGCAATATAATGCAGGTTTTGCTGTATTACTTAAGCAAACTCATGTTGACCAACATGTTTGGGAAGAGTTTCAGAATCTCAATGGAATGGCTTTACCAGAAGGTTGTCACTGTTATATTGAAGCATCAACACGAGAAGATGTTGCTGTGCTTTTAGCTCAGTTTGATCTAACGGAAATGGATCTCGGCATTAATACTGCGTTGGTACAGCATAATAACGAACATATTCACGTTGTCAGATTTCCAATATACGACTATCAGGGGGAGTCCGACCTGTCTTCTGCCGTTGGGTCTGTATGGGTCTGGCAAGATAAAACAGATTTGGTAGAGGCAATACATCAAGCCCAAATCCGGCTATGGTCGGCTCTCTTGATTACATTTTTGTTATCAAGCCTGGGTGTTGCTTGGGTGTTACAACTAACACGTCGTCGCTTAACACAAAAAATAGATCGAGCTGTTGCGCTTCAACTGTCAACAGAGCAAGCGCTTAAATCTGTTGAGTCACGTTATCAAAACGCCTTCGCTGCAATTAATGACGGGTTGTGGGAAGTAAACCTTATAACGGGAGAGCTTCAGTGGGATCAGCGCTGTTTTGAAATGTTAGGTTACACCGAAATGCGTCCACTAAGGGTTGAAGATTGGTATGATCATATTCATCCAGATGACATAGAAGAAGTTAAAGTTAAAATTGAACGCCATTTCAAAACACATGAACCTTATCAGATAGAGTATCGCTCGCGTTGTGCTGATGGAAGCTGGCTGTGGGTAGAAGGGCGTGGTCGAGTCGTGCGTTGGGTGGGTAATACACCAGAGATTATGATGGGAAGTGCCACAGATATTTCAGCACGTAAAAAGGCTGAGTTGGAGTTACGGCGTTTATCTATTACCGATAGTTTAACAGGACTTTCAAATCGACGTTATTTCTTCAAACGGCTGGCCAGCTTGTTTATCTCATACAAGCGTAAGCAGCGTCCAGTGAGTGTTATCATGCTGGACCTTGATCACTTTAAAGCAATTAATGATCAGTATGGCCATGCAGCAGGGGACAGGGTGCTTAAAGAGTTTGCTAAGCGTGTCGAAGCTATTTTAAGGCAACCGGATCTATTTGCTCGGTTGGGTGGTGAAGAGTTTGCTCTGCTTCTCGATGATACTGATGTTGAAGGTGCCACCGAGTTGGCTGAACGTATTAAAAACGCGCTAGCTACATCACCATTTAACTATAAAAAGCATCAAATTCAAGTATCTGCTAGCATGGGTATTAGTATGTTTCATCCCACTGATACGCAAGCAGATGATGTTATGCTTCGTGCAGATCGAGTGATGTATCAAGCGAAGCTATCTGGTCGTAACGCTATTGTTTGCCATTATAGTGTCGAAGATCAATAGAACAAATCAAGTTGGCATTTCAAGGGTAAAATAATACCAGCATATGCTTTCTGGCTACTTAAAAGTAGGTTCAAGTAGCCAGCATTAAGCCTTGAAATGGTATATTACTGATTCAGCACTCTCAGCATCCATGCCGTTTTCTCATGAACGCGCATACGGTCTGATGCCAGTGCCGCGGTAGACTCGTCGTCTGCGGCTTGGGCGTGTTTGAGTACGTCACGACAGGTTCTGACAACTGTTTCATGGCTTTGGGTTAAAATATCGACCATCGCATTGGCTGAAGGAATACCTTCAACCTCTTCAATATTGCTTAAACGCACAAACTCTTTGTAGGTTCCGGGCGCAGGTACATCCAAGGTACGAATACGCTCGGCAATATCGTCTACGGCGATGGCTAATTCGTTGTAATGTTCTTCAAACATTAAATGTAATTCGCGGAACTGAGGTCCTGTTACATTCCAATGAAAATTGTGTGTTTGAAGGTACAGTGTGTAGGTGTCAGCCAATAGGTGTTTTAGGCTTTCAGCGATCTTTTCACGATCTGCTTTATTAATACCAATATCCATCTGTGTCATGCTTCACTCCTGTTTACCTTAAAGTATTGATAGGATGTATGTTTATATTCTAGCGTGAATTTTCTATGAATACAGAGGTTTCTCAATAATTTATGTTTATAATGATGATAGTCAATAAAAATTCACTACGAGCCCCGAGGTCGTCATGGGAAAAGAAACGGAGTTGAAGTTGTCCTTGCCGACAGCCTGTATTGATGCGTTGCGTGAGCATCCGGTGTTTGCTTCGGCTGAATCTTTAGGAGAGCCAAAAACCCTGGATAATACCTATTTCGATACAGCAGATTTGCAGCTACAGGCGCAACATATCGCTGTTCGCACCCGTCAACAGGGGGATAGCTGGTTACAAACGGTCAAATGTGCATCAGAATCTGTTGCAGGACTGAGTCTGCGCCCTGTATGGGAGCAATCTTACACTGGAGAGTTTGACTTTTCCGGTATCGATTTAAAGCCATTAAGAAAAAAGCTTCAGTCATTACAGTCTGAACTTAACCCTGTGTTTAGCACAATTTTTACACGAGAGTCTTACTTTTATAAGACAGAATCGGGTGCTGAAATATTGCTGATGATGGATCAAGGCGAGGTGTTAGCCAAAGGGCAACAACTGCCTTTGTGTGAGTTAGAGCTGGAACTTGTATCAGGCTCACCACAGGATTTACTTGAAGTCGCCGTGCAACTGGCTGAAACAATACCAGTACAGCCATCTGATATTTCTAAAGCTGAGCGTGGTTATCGCTTATTTCTGGCGAAGCAGCAGAAGCCGATGAGTATGCCCAATGTGGTTTTAACGAAAAAGCACACCAGTCTTGATGCCTTTAAAACACTTGCTTTTGCGTGTTTGGCTCAATGGCAAGGTAATATTAGTGGTGTAGCTGTCAGTAATGATCCCGAGTTTATCCACCAATTACGGATTAGCCAGAGACGTTTACGTGCACTCTTACGTATCTTTAGCCCTATTTTAAGCCCATCCTGGGTAGCGCACTGGAGTGATGTGTTAGCTGAAAATGCACGAGTGTTTGCTGAAATTCGGGATCTTGATGTGATGTGTGACGAGATTCTGCCTAGTGTTTTATTGCAACCTGGGGCAGAGGAGTGGTCCTTGTCCAGTTTGCAACAGTTGGTGGCCATGCAAAGAGACCAGTCGCGAGTTGTGTTGACGGAGCACCCAGAATTACAGAAGCAAGGACTATTTATCTTAACACTTGCGTTTGAGTTACATGCACTGGAAACAACCCGGTCGGTTGATCAGCCTTTATCTGTTTTTGCTCAGCTTAGAATTGAAAAGCTCTTAAAGCGTGCAAAGAAATCTTATCGTAAGGCGTTGAAATTACAGCATGAGGGTGCGCTACATGAGTTGCGTAAAACCTTGAAGCCTTTGCGCTATGCACTGGAATTTTTTATGGCTGTTTTACCGGAAAAGAAAACAATGAAAACCTATCAATCCGTTGTGGTTGCGGTGAGAGCGTTAGGTCATGTGAATGATCATCATGTCACGCGACGTGTATTGACGGGACTGACTGCGAATGACCCACAATACCAAGTTGCATTGGCTTATTTGTCGGGTTTACAGTCGGCAACTTTAGTTGATCATCAAAAAACGGCCCTGCGATCACTGAGTCGCTTATTTTAGATGCCGCTATAAAAACCAGTAAAAAGGCTACCCATTTGGATAGCCTTTTTTGTCTATTCTAGGTCATCGATTACATGTTGGGGTAGTTAGGACCACCGCCGCCTTCTGGCGTCACCCAAGTGATATTTTGAGCTGGGTCCTTGATATCACATGTTTTACAGTGGACGCAGTTGGAGAAGTTGATCTGGAAGCGGGGTCCTGAACTCTCTTCAACGACTTCATACACACCGGCTGGGCAGTATCGCTGAGCGGGTTCAGCATACTTAGGCAGGTTATCACGAATCGGGAGATCAGGATCAGTCAACTGTAAATGACAAGGCTGATCTTCTTCGTGTGTTGCATTGGATAGATAAACAGACGAAAGCTTATCAAAAGACAGTTTGCCATCTGGCTTTGGATATTCAAGTTTTTTAGACTCAGCGGCAGGCTTTAGCATCTCATGATCTTTATGTGTGTCATGCAGTGTGATGGGAATTTTTCCGCCAAAAATATTTTGATCGACGAAGTTAAAAGTACCCCCTAGGAAGGTACCAAACTTATGCATAGCGGGGCCGAAATTGCGACCTCTATACAGTTCATCATATACCCATGAAGCTTTGAAGACCTCTTCGTACTGAGTTAAGTCTTTGCCGCCCTCATCCCCTTTTAGTAGCGATTCTGCAATGACTTCAGCGGCCAACATGCCTGACTTCATGCCGGTATGAATACCTTTGATTTTGGCAAAGTTCAACGTGCCCGCATTGCACCCTAGCAGGAATGCGCCAGGGGTTGTCATTTTAGGTAAGCAGTTGAGCCCACCTTTGGTGATGGCACGTGCACCATAGGAGACGCGTTTGCCGCCTTCAAGGTATTGTTTGATCTCTGGGTGATGCTTAAAGCGCTGAAATTCATCAAACGGGCTCAACCAAGGATTAGAATAGTTCAGGTCAACAATGAGTCCCACTTCTACTTGGTTGTTTTCATCGTGGTAGAGGAAGAAACCGCCGCTGGCGCCATCACTTAAGGGCCAGCCAGAGCCGTGTACAACTAGGCCGGGCTTGCTTTTTGCTGGATCAATATCCCAAAGTTCTTTGATGCCGATGGCATAGTGTTGGGGATCTTTATCTTTTTCCAGATCAAACTTGTTAATCAGTTGTTTACCTAGGTGGCCGCGCACACCTTCACTGAACAGGGTGTATTTGGCGTGCAGTTCCATGCCGGGCGTGTAGCTATCTTTCTGTTCACCATCAGCACCAATGCCCATATCACCTGTCGCGATACCTTTTACGCTACCATCTTCATGATACAGGATCTCAGATGCTGGAAAACCAGGGAAGACTTCAACACCCAGGGCCTCAGCTTGCTCTCCTAGCCAGCGAGTTACATTGGCAAGGCTGACAATGTAGTTACCTTTGTTATGCATTGGCTTGGGGACAGCAAAACCTGGAAGCTTAATCCCTTTGGAATCGTTAAGAAGTAGAAGGGTGTCTTCACCTGTTACTTCACACGTAATAGGCGCTTCACGTTCTTTCCAATCAGGAAAAAGCTCATCCAGTGCTCGAGTTTCCATCACTGCACCTGAAAGAATGTGAGCACCGACCTCGGATCCTTTCTCAACAACACACACGGTCAATTCTTGTTCATTTTCCTGTGCTTTTTGCATCAGGCGGCAGGCTGCTGCCAAACCGGTGACACCTGCACCGACGACAACAACGTCAAATTCCATCGATTCACGTTCCACAGTTCTGGCTCCTTATATCATTCTTAGACAGGTATTCTTGTTTTCAATAGCATCATTATAGCTATACAGGTCGTACACTATTTAGAACACTTTCGACAAATTTAGCTCTGAGAGTGGCTTTTTTTGTCAGTTGACGAACAAAATATTTGTGCAATACAGCAACAATGACATGCATCATCATTTTTGGCAATGAATTTACCTGACTATACGTGGGTCTATCTTGAATAGTATAAGTGAAAACCCTTATATGATAAAATTTTCTTATATAGCAGTCACTCTTATGTCAGTGCACCTGTGGCGTGCTCTGTGATTTCTGCTATAGTCCTTGATGCATTCAGCTGATTAAAACTGAAGGAATTCAATTCATGAAGGTTCTCGTTACAGTCAAACGTGTTATCGACTACAACGTGAAAGTCCGTGTTAAGCCGGACAACACCGATGTCGATCTTAAAAACGTCAAAATGGCCGTTAACCCTTTCTGCGAGATTGCGGTTGAGGAAGCGGTACGATTAAAAGAAGCCGGTAAAGCGACTGAAGTGGTCGTTGTCTCTATGGGCGCACAAAATGCTCAAGAACAATTACGCACAGCCTTAGCGATGGGTGCTGACCGCGCTATCTTAGTCCAGTCCGATGAAGTTTTAGAATCTTTAACGGTGGCTAAAGTGTTGGCCAAAATTGTTGAAGAGGAGCAACCGGGTTTGGTGATTATGGGTAAACAGTCAATTGATACCGATAACAACCAAACGGGACAAATGTTGGCTGCACTGACGGGTATGTCACAAGGTACGTTTATTTCTGGCCTAGAAGTCAGTGACAATGAAGCTCAGGTGGTGCGTGAAATTGATGGTGGCTTGCAGACTTTGGCCGTTAAGCTACCCGCGGTGTTGACCGTTGATCTACGTTTAAATGAACCCCGTTATGCATCGCTTCCAAATATTATGAAAGCGAAGAAGAAGCCATTAGAAACCAAAACACCCGCTGATTATGGTGTGACGGTAAAAGCGCACACACGTCTGCTTAAAGTTGAGCCGCCAGCTGAGCGTCAAGCAGGTATTAAGGTCGCCAGTGTGGCGGAATTGGTTGAAAAACTGAAAAATGAAGCGAAGGTGATCTAATGGCTATTTTATTGATTGCTGAACATGACAATGCCGCGCTGAAATCAGCGACCCTGTCGACGGTTACCGCCGCGACTCAAATTGGTGGTGATATCGATCTGTTAATTGTCGGGAGCGGATGCTCTGCAGTGGCTGATTCAGCCGCCAGTGTTCCGGGAATACGTAAAGTGCTGGTTGCTGATCATGCTGCTTATGATCATGAGATTGCGGAAAACGTTGCGGCGTTGATCAAGGAGATCGCAGGCGAATACAGCCACATTTTGTCACCGGCGACTACGAACGGCAAAAACTTTATGCCACGCGTCGCAGCCTTGTTAGATGTTGGTCAGATCTCTGAAATTATTTCCGTAGAATCAGCGGATACTTTCCAACGTCCTATTTATGCCGGCAATGCGGTTGCCACCGTACAGTCTTTAGATGATGTAAAAGTGATTACAGTGCGTGGTACTTCTTTTGACCCGGCGGCAACGGAAGGTGGCTCTGCGAGCGTTGAAACACTTGAGCAAGTCAGTGACACAGGTCTGAGTCGTCTGGTATCCGAGGAGTTAGCGCAATCAGATCGTCCTGAATTAACCACGGCTAAAGTGATTGTTGCTGGTGGACGTGGTATGGGCGATAAAGCGCATTTTGAAATGCTGGATACGCTGGCTGATAAGCTCGGAGCTGCTGTCGGTGCAACACGTGCGGCAGTAGATGCTGGCTTTGTTGCGAACGACTATCAAATTGGTCAAACGGGCAAGGTTGTTGCACCTGAGCTATATATAGGCGTAGGTTTATCAGGCGCTATTCAGCACTTGGCGGGTATGAAAGACTCAAAAGTGATAGTGGCAATTAACAAGGATGAAGATGCGCCTATTTTCCAAGTAGCGGATTATGGCTTGGTGGCAGACCTGTTTGATGCCGTACCAGAATTGGAAAAGTCACTCTAAGCACTGCTCGGGAGTCGTTGTATAGTATAAAAATACCCGATCAATAGATCGGGTATTTTTTTGTCACGTAACTGATCACCTGTATTTAGCGATAAGCTTCTACTGGGATACAGGCGCAGAATAGATTACGGTCACCATACACGTTGTCGATACGATTAACGCTTGGCCAAACTTTAGCATCTTTCAGCCATTCAGCTGGATAAGCTCCTTGCTCTCGGCTATAGACGCGGTTCCAATTGTCATCCATCAAGTCAGCTTGAGTATGTGGTGCATGACGAAGTGGACTTTGCTCAGCAGAAATGTCTCCTGCTTCTACAGTACCTATTTCTTCACGAATGTGAATCATGGCTTGAATGAAGCGATCTAACTCCGCTTTAGATTCAGATTCTGTCGGCTCAATCATCAAGGTACCGGGTACCGGGAATGACATGGTGGGTGCGTGGAAGCCAAAATCCATTAAGCGTTTTGCGACATCCTCTTCAGTAATACCCGTACGTTCTTTAAGCGGGCGAAGATCAATGATGCATTCGTGTGCTACTCGACCATTTCGGCCTGTATAAAGCACTGGAAAGTGTTGGTTAAGTCGTTCAGCTATGTAATTAGCACTTAAAATGGCGACTTCGGTTGCTTGTCGCAGTCCTGTGCCGCCCATTAAACTGATATAGACCCAGCTAATGGAGAGAATGCTGGCACTGCCCCAGGGGGCTGCAGATACCGCTGTCTTTCCCTGATCATCATTATTTACTGAAACAACAGGGTGGTTAGCCAAGTGAGGTACCAGATGTGCTTTCACGCCGATAGGGCCCATACCAGGACCGCCACCACCATGAGGGATACAGAAGGTTTTATGCAGATTCATATGTGATACATCAGCACCGATATCAGCCGGTTTGCTGATACAAACCTGTGCATTGAGGTTGGCTCCATCCATATACACTTGACCACCACACTCATGCACGATGGCGCAAATCTCTTTAATCTCTTCTTCAAATACGCCGTGTGTAGATGGGTAGGTAATCATCAATGCAGCGAGATCTGTTTTGTGCTCAATCGCTTTGTTACGCAGGTCTTCTACATCCACATTACCTTGGGCATCACAATCGACCAACACGACTTTCATATCCACCATGGCGGCAGAGGCGGGGTTGGTGCCATGAGCAGAGGTTGGAATTAAACATACATTGCGATGTTCTTCACCTTTTGAGCGCAAATAATGACGAATGGCTAAGAGACCTGCATATTCGCCTTGAGCACCTGAGTTAGGTTGCATGCAGATCGCATCAAAACCGGTGATCGCACGTAGCATTTTATCCAGCTCATCGATCATTTGTTGATAGCCTTTGGCTTGCTCAATCGGCGCGAAAGGGTGCATGTTGGCAAGTTCTGGCCAGGTGACAGGAATCATCTCAGCAGTGGCATTAAGTTTCATGGTACATGAGCCCAGTGCAATCATACTGTGTGCGAGAGAGATATCCTTGTTTTCCAGTTTCTTCAAATAACGCAACATCTCTGTTTCGCTATGGTGAGTATTGAATACCGGGTGGGTCAGAATCTCGTTTTCACGAAGTAGTGATTCAGGAAGAGCGGTTGAACTATTTTCAATAATGTCATAATCCAATGCATCCATATCAAGATGATGTGTTTCACCTAGAATGGCTTTCCAAAGCGTATAAATCTCTTCTCGCGTGGTACGTTCATCACAACTGATACCCAGTTGCGTGTTGCCAATCTTTCTCAGGTTGATACCCAGTTCAGAGGCACGTTCATAGGCAGTATCACGCGCAAACCCTAGCTCTAGTGTTAAGGTATCGAAGTAGGTGTCATTCAAAACTTCTACGCCTTTCGATTTTAATCCTAAGGCTAAGATATTGGTTAAACGATGGATGCGTGATGCAATCGTTTTCAAGCCTTCAGGGCCATGGTAAACGGCATAAAAGGCCGCCATATTGGCGAGTAGTGCTTGAGCAGTACAGATGTTAGACATGGCTTTTTCACGTCGAATATGTTGTTCGCGTGTTTGCATCGCCATACGAAGTGCGGGTTTCCCTCGGCTATCAACTGAAACACCGATTATGCGTCCAGGAACGGAGCGCTTAAAGGCGTCTCGTGTGGCGAAATAGGCAGCTGACGGCCCGCCATATCCCATAGGAACCCCAAAACGTTGTGAGGAGCCAAACACGACATCGGCGCCTAGGTCACCAGGTGATTTGAGCAACACCAACGACATCAGGTCAGCGGCAGCGCAGAAAAGTGCTTTTTGTTCGTGCGCCTGAGCAATCAGTGCTTGATAATCGTGGATCTCGCCAAGGGTATTGGGGTATTGAACGACAACGCCAAAATAGTCGTTATGTGTCGCCATCAGTTCAGCAACATCGCCAATGATGACATCAATACCTAGGGGTTCAGCACGTGTCAAAATGACGCTAATGTTTTGTGGATGTAAGTGCTGATCCACAATGAATCGATTAGCTTTTTTCGCTTTAGCCATCCGCTTACATAATGTCATAGCTTCGGCGGCTGCGGTCGCCTCATCTAGTAAAGAAGCATTCGCTAACTCTAACCCCGTAAGATCCATCACCATCTGTTGGAAGGTTAATAAGCCTTCTAAACGCCCTTGTGATATTTCGGGTTGATAGGGGGTGTAAGCGGTGTACCAACCAGGGTTTTCGAGAACATTGCGTAAAATAACATTGGGCGTAATCGCATCATAAAAACCCATGCCGATCATGGAGCGTTTGACGATATTCTGACTCATGATCGCTTTGAGTCGTTCAAGGGTTTCCGTTTCCGTCCGGGGGGTGTCAAGCTCTGCAGGAATGTCACAACGAATCGACGCTGGAACCGTGCGCTGGATCATATCTTCTAATGTCTTGAAGCCTGTTGCTTCAAGCATGGATTGTTGCTCTTCTATGGAAGGGCCGATATGGCGTTCAATAAATGCATCATGGTGTTCAAGAGTATGTAGCGAGAGAGAATGTGGACACATTACCTGATAATCCTGCATTGTATTAGCAAATTTGGCTTAAGAATATGTCGCTTTATAGGAGATATTCATTTAAACCGATCATGTGAGTTGAGTGATTTTAACCTGTTTGCACGCAAGAGTCTCGGTTCCTTTGTCGCTAGCTGTAAGTGAAAAAGGGGTTAGTCGAATGAAAAAGCATGGTAGGCCTGTGCTTCCCAGTCCTTCGGTACCACAAACAGACGGTGCTTTTCTTCACCCGTTGCCTTGTCATAACTAGCGAGCTGTATAGGGTGTTTAAAGGTGTTTTCCAGTTTCAGAACAAGGTCGTCTCTTGTGAGTAGGTTGCTGTCCTCAGGGATTGATGAAAACCACTGTGATCGCTCAAGTCTCAAATAATCATGCTGTGCAGGAAGCTGACCGAGTTGGGTTTCATTAAGCCATATATTATTTTCAGGTAGTGTCGCTTCATTCCTAGGCAGAAATAGTCTGCCCTTGAAAACGCCATGGCGTTCGTCGATCTGAATACCATGTGACTTGAACTCGGGCTTTAAGGAGAGAGGTAATTGATGTGCGAAGGTGTGGTGGTATTTTTGTGTCAGAGAATCTTTTAAGCCGGGGCCGACAAATGCCTTGAAATTATCCTGTAAGGGGTGATCATGATGATAAATATGCGGTAATGCCAGGTAAAACTTAACCGCCAGTTCAATATGCATGACGCAATCTCGAGGAATATCCTTTACGATAAGATCTAGCTCACCTAAGGTGAGTTGAGTTGAAGATTGGATTTGAAGGTTATGTGCAACAAGCTGATACTCAGGATGGTGCGTAAAGTAATAGTGCCATAGTGATTCAAAGTAATGCCCAAGTCGCGGTGTGCGGTTGTTCGGAAGCCTTTGCTTCAGCCAAGTCAGCAAGGGGCTGGGGTCTTGATCCAGTTGATGACAGTGTTCAGTGAAAAACTCACCCTGATCCTGCCAGTGGGTTATCCTGGGTGTCGTGATCAGACTGGAACTATTAATGCTCCAGTAGAGATCCCTCACCGCAGGATGGTGCCATAGAGCTAACATAATCAGCTCAAGTGATAGGTTTTCTTATCAGTTGCCATACGGCTAAGGCAATCAAACAGGCAAATAAGACGGCAGTTTGCATCGGGATTGTCATGCCTAAAAAAATCCAATCGATTTCGGCGCAATCCCCAGATCCCTGTAGGACTTGTCGTAAAGCTGTGAAAAGTGGTTGTGTTTCAATCAAAAACTCTAATCCGGGACCGCATGCAGGTACTTGATCTGGTGGCAGGTTTTGTAACCATATATGCCTGAACTGCACCCCTAAGCCAGTCAGGCCCACTAAAATGGCGAGCATTGCGTAGATACGTTGACCTAGTATGGCTGGGTTATGAATCAATGCGATTAAAAACACCAAGGAGAGCGCAATGACAATCACCCGTGTGATGACACACATAGGGCAGGGGTCCAACATTAAATAGTGCTGTAAGAACCCCACCGCAAAGAGCATGGCAAGAACACAGGTGATAAAACCTATTAGGTTAACTTGGCGAAAACTGAGCTGGCGAAACGTAATCAATGTGAACTCCTTAAAAATTACTTACGTCGCCATTGACCATTTTTATCCTGAATAAATTCCCCAGGTTTTGCTCTTTGTTGTAAACGCTGTCCGGCACGCGCTTCAAAAACGCTGAGTTCAACAGATGCTTCATCAGCAGAGCGTTGATATAACGCTCGTCGTTGCTGGTTAACATCATTAACTAGGCTTCTTAACGAATTAGACGGTGAAGATGTGACGATGCCTAGATAACCGTTGAGTTGCTCTCCTACGAGTCCCTGTGCTTTTGCTTCGTCAAGCGATTGAGCCATCAGCGGAAAGGATAGAAGTGCTAGTACTATAACCCAAATAAAACGATGTGTTGCAGTGTGCATGATGCTCTCCTAGAAAAGGTCGCTGTTTTCTTCCAGTAAGTTATCGATTTCTCTGTCTACTTTGACCAGTATTTCATGGTTAATTTTGACATTCAGATTAATCGTAATCGGATCTGTTGGTGCCGCTACCTGCACTGTCGGCGTACACGCGGCTATCGCCAATAAGGATGCCAACAATAGGCAGGAATAGTTTACATAGCGTTGCATAAGGTCCTCTCTTGGCCTGAATCACTCTCATATGGAAAAGATTAGGCTATTATTCCGTTATCTGCCTTAACCTGAACCAAACGCAGTTAAGGCGATTGTTGAAAATGTCTATCTAGCGCGTCCGTTATTCGTCCTGTTATCTGTAAGGCTCTTAAGAGTTTAGGAATATTGTCTTCAATCGTAACAGTTAAGTCGATGGGGCGCCCTTGTTGCCAGTCGGGATTATTACCCTGCATTCGCGATACCAAAATTAGGTCCCCGTTTGGATGATACTGCACATCGAGATCCAACAGGTCATAACGTAGATCAGTTAATGCTTCAAGAGCAATTCTTAAGCCAAGATTGCTCTCTGCCATATTCTTTAAGTCATCATCCGGTTGAAAGCGAATGACGCCTGGCATGACCGTACCCACATTGCCACTGTCAATGCGCAAGCCTTCAGCATTGAACTGGATTGGTAGTTGGCCATCTATCTGACCTTCTCCATACAGACCTCTATCCGCATAGAGTGCCAAAATAGCACCTAAATCGAAGCTTCTAAGGCTAACTAATAAAAGTAGATCTGGTTCCACAGGGTTAAAATTAAGCCTGGGCACGTAAACAGTGCCTCCTAACAGTGATGCTGTGAAGGAGGAGGTATTCAGGTTCAATTGATTTGACTGATGCTGAAGTTGGTAGTCGATGGGTGTTAAATTGATGGGTAGCCCGACATTGACTTGTTCGACCGATACATCTCCATGGCTCTGCCAGTTGCCCGTTTCATTCAGGGTCGCTTGATTTTGCCAATCAACACCTTCAATACGTATGTTGCCCTGCACCAGAGTCGCATCGTATAGTTTGGAGCGACTGTTGGCACGCCATTGATTAGCTCCCATGTTGACAGTTCCTGATGCCGAAAATTGGCCAGATTCCAGCATAATGGTTGAAGGAATTTGTGTCACATACTGACGTATTAAATTCACGATAGGTGGCGCAGACTGTGTTGGAAGTGTCCAGTTAAGCTGGGTGATATCTTGAGTAGTATGGGTTGCTGATAATTTTATGCCTTGCTCAAGTGCGTCAACATCTACGGTGCCCTCAAAAGTGATCTGATCGAAATCTTTGGGTAGTGATAGTTGACCATTCAGTTGAAAGCCTGGGATGAGCCCATCACGTTCAGTAGCCGCGGCTTGGACTTGGCCTGAGATATTGCGCTGATAAAGCGATAACTGGGCTATCACGCGTAGGTCCATATGATAAGCGAAGCTGTCCATGGGAGCCGGTTGCATTCGCGTACCCAGTGTCAGATCGCCATTGAGGCTGTCCAGCAGTAAGCCAGGGTCCAATGGAAGCTCTCCCGGAAGGGTCAGGCGAGAGGTGAAGCTAAGGGGGTCTTGAAGACCTAGTTCAGATGATATTGAAAGCGAGAATTGACGATTAAGCCAATCGGTAAAGGATTGCGTGAAAACTTGGTGGCCTGAACTCAGGCGCCAGTGATCTTCAAGATAAGACAACTCTCCAGACATCTTGATCAAAGGTTGGTCATGTTCGTGTAGATTAAAAAAGAGTTGACCTGATCGCGCTAGCGATAGGCTGAGGTGTGTCAGATATTCTTGATCTAGAAAAAGCGTCCCACTTGATTGAAAGCCACTATCATCAAGGTTAAGTTGACCTTCTAGGGTTATTTCAGTTGCATCATCAGTTTGATACCGAAGGTTAAACACTTTGACATTGACTTGATGTGCTGGAATGTAGGCGAATAGCTCAGAGAGTTGTTGTGGGTGCAGATCGATAGTGGATTTTTGTAAGGTTTCAATTCGCTCAGGTAAAGAACTGTCAATCAAGATGGTGACGTTGGCTTGATCGGTGCTGATCTTCTCTAGGCGATAGCGAGTCAGCAGTTCCGGTAATGAATAATAAAGAACCAATGACTCAATATTAATGAGCGTATGACGCTGACCTTCAGCGTGTGAAAGAGAAAGCTGGTTAATCACTAAGCGATTATCGGTTGGCGGTTGCATCTGAAAATCAACCGATTCAAAGCCTTGTTGTTCAAGCCACTGAACCAGAAGAAAACGGCTGATGTGAGGGGAGAGCATATAGGCCGACAGAACAAAAGTCACCAATAGCACGCTCAGGAACAGCAACACCCACACGAGTTTCTTAAACATGCGCTCTCCATAACAGCCTGTTATACATGGTTGGCCTAGCGTTTTCTAACGATGTTCATGCCGTCACGAACAGTTAGAAAGACGTTTTCAACTTCGGGATCCTGAGCAATAATCTGATTGGTTTCCACTAAAATATCATCGAGTTCTGATTCCGGTTGAATCACTTTACCAGACCATAAAACATTGTCGAGAATGATGAGTCCGCCCGAGCGTGTTCTTTTTTTCACCTCTTGGTAGTATTCAAGATAACTTCGCTTATCAGCATCGATAAAGGTAAAGTCGAGCGTTATATCCAGTTGCGCGAGTGTGTCTAGAGCACGCCCAAAAATGACCTCAATCTTATGGCCATGTTCACTGCGATCAAAAAAACTTTGTGCCATTTTGATCGCTCTAGGATTAGTCTCGCAACAGATCAATTTGCCATTATCAGGCATCCCTTCTGCTATAGAGAGTGCAGAATAGCCAGTGAACATTCCTATCTCTAAGGCATGTTTAGGTTGTGTTAGAGTGGCAAGCATTTTCAAGGTTCTACCCACAAGTCGTCCAGAAAGCTTTTGGGGCCAGCCCATGTGTTCATTGGTGGCATCAATGAGATCTTGAAGAAGAGGTGGTTCTGCTTTGGTACTGATATAAGCGTAATCTTCAATAGCTTCATCAACAAGAAATTCAGGCATGCGGTGGTCCAGTTCATTAGCTGTGATCATTTGGATAAAACTATTGTACCATTTTTTCTGCTTTTGCTTCGTTTTGCCTTACAATAGTGCTCGACTGAAATTGATGGTTTAGGAGTTTTCATGACAGATGCATTGATCATCTTCCTAGCAACAGGGCTAGTGTCGATGTCAGCAGCCTTGAGTGCAGGGGCTTTAAATAAGTTGCCAGAAGCGGATAAGCCGGCCTACATACAAAATCAAAACGGTCTTGTTACCGTGATGGTCTTAGGGAACCTTGCCGCCATTACCTTAATCGGTGCTTTGGCTTACGGTTTTTCTCGTTTAGATTGGTGGATACCTCTCAGTTGTGTATTTATCACCTTTCCGGTTGTTCATTTTGTCATTATTCAACGTCTGTTGGGTGACCTAAAGAATGTGTTTGTCAGTGGCGTACTGGCAATCCTGTCCATTCCTGTTTTGTGGTGGTTTTGGTAAAGAGTTTTGTCCTGCTGATGCTGTTAATCAGTAGGACAATTAGCTTATACCTCAATTTTTTCTATTTTGTAGTAGTCTTTACTTGCCTTTTTAAAATCAAAACTTAATCATGAATTTTT
>SLCQ01000151.1 GCA_007125745.1 Nitrincola sp. | reverse complement strand
GTAGCGTGCCCTGTATTGAGACCAGTGCAGTCAGAGCACCTATCAGTCCGGTGAGTAATAACAGAGCACCAATGACAGAGTTGCTTACAGCAACATAGTCTGTTCGCTGGTTACCAGATGCCATATCAACGAGATAGGTTTTACGGCCTAATCGAATGCCCGAGTGGGCGACACCTAAGCAAAAAAATGCAACTAAGTAGACAGGCATAGCAAATAAATCCGGTAAGCTAACTAAAGAGATCAAGGCAATCAGTATGGATATGCTTCCGGATAAAGCGCAGGCAATAGCAAAAACTTTTCGACTAGAGCGATCAGCCCAGCGCCCCCATATGGGAGAACTAACTAGCCCCGCCAGTCCTTCAACTGCGATAAAAAGGCCCAGTAAACTCATGGCGCTTCCAAGATCATCACGTGCAAGTGCTACATAAAATGGAGCCGCTAAACCAGATCCCATCGCTAAAGCTCTAGCGGTAACAAAAAGGCGAAAAGGTTTATCAGTTTTGAGTAAGCTTAGTTTCTTAAACGCATGAGTAAAGCCGTTAGCGCCGCCATCAGTTGCACCAGGAAATTCAATAATACGACTAAACCACCAAGCCGCACCGAACCACCCAAGGCTTGCCAGCATTAATAAGCTTGCATAAAGCCAGAGACTGCTTTCCTGTGCTACTTGGCTTAATAGCAGGCCGACTGATAAAGCGATCAGCCCTGATATCGCATTGATCCAGCCCGATAAGCGTCCGCGGCGGGTCTTAGGAACAGTTTTACCTTGTACATCCTTAAACGCAACCGAACATGCTCCTCGCGCTAAACTGAAAATGATCAGTAGTAACAAGATGATAAGGCCACTGACCAAACCTGATAAAGTGAGAGCAACAAACCCCATTAACATTAAGCAGACAGCCTGCAGTGTGCCTCCAAAGACCCAGATCCATTTACGAATGGGTTGTTGTCTTACCCAGGCACCTATCAGCATTTGCGGTAACATCGATCCCGACTCGCGAATCGGTACCAAAAGGCTGATCATCCAGGCCGGAGCACCCAGCTGAAGCAACAGCCAGGGAAGCGTGGTTTTGGCACTGGCCAGTTTGTCAGCCAGGTTACTTAAAGAGTTAGAGATTAGGGTGTAAATAAAGTTTTCTGGAGCGGCGTTGCAGGCTTCTTCCGGTATATCTTTACATACCCTGCCTTCATCATCCTCTGCTAGGCGCTCGTAAAGGGTTTCAGCCCAATCAGAATGTTTTACTTTCATGTGATCTTAAAGGTTAAAGAGAGATTAACGGCTAAGCGAGACAGTAGTAATACGTTGATCATCAAACTGTTTAGCACAAAATTCCTGTTCATCACCGCCAGCATAACGCACTTTAACGTTAAACCCCATGCCAGGATCATGGTTCAGTAATAAAAGCCGCTCTTCTCCGGGAGGAAGTCTAAGTGACAATATATCTGACTGACTCGTGGCGTTTCCAAAATTCAGTTGAATAGAATCGATCATGACCGTGTCATCGTTTTTAAAGGTGACGAACATTCCATTTGTCGGTTGGGCCATTTGATAAGAGACTAAGCCTCCAATCAGTAGTCCAAGGAGAAGTGCTGGTAACCAAATTTTGATGTTAGCTTTCATATTTTGTCTCTTGCTATAGGCAACAACCTAGTATAAAGCTTTTCTAATGTAATAAAACCTATCAGGTCATAAATGTTATTGAGCTGAAATTAATATGATTACAGGTTAAGCTTTCATCCTTACCTAAGGAGAAATTATGCAGGGCTTAGTGATGGCGCTGGCGGCCTATCTGTTATGGGGTTGCTTTCCGCTGTTTTTTAATCTGTTGTCGCACGTCTCTTCAACAGAGGTTCTAGCGAACCGAATTATTTGGTCTTTAGTCAGCACACTGTTTGTTATTCTCTTGCTGCGTAAGCGAGAAACCTTGATGGCGCTGATGCGAAACCCAGAGTTGATGAAATGGCTGGCATTAACCTCGGTGCTTATTTCTGCGAATTGGCTAATTTTCATCTGGTCTGTCGCTCAGCATCGTGTGATGGAAGCTAGTTTGGGTTATTACATGACGCCGCTAGTGAGTTTGTTACTGGCAAGGATTCTCCTAAAAGAATCCTTACACCCCCTACAAGCTGTTGCAGGTGGCTTGGCTGCGTTAGCGGTTGCATGGGAGGTTTATAGTTTAGGCTCTCTGCCTTGGATATCCTTGGCACTGGCAATGACCTTTGGCTTTTATGGATTGGTGCGCAAGCGTTATCCGGTCGATGGTCTATCAGGCTTAACGATAGAAACGATGCTGATCTTTCCGATAGCACTGTCATGGTTGCTATGGCAATACTGGAGCACGAGTCATCAACTGATGTTTGGTGGGGATCTGAGTACTACATTGCTTTTGATGGCATCAGGTGTGGTTACGGCTGTTCCTTTATTGCTTTTTGCCTCTGCTGCTAAGCGTTTGGATCTGTCGGTGGTCGGTTTTATTATGTATATCAACCCGACCATGCAATTCATCATAGCCGTTTTTATTTTTCAAGAGGACTTTCCGCCTCAGCGCCTAGTGACCTTTATTATTATATGGACTGCCTTGATACTCTTTATGTGGGGTATGTGGCAGTCACGGCAACAGGCGGATAGTGATGACAAAGTAGCCCATACTCGTTCATGATATATGACTGAGTGACAGCACCGAAGAAACTTGCTATATTAGAAATATCTAATCAACTAATCATCCACTGGTAAGGATTGTGATCACATGTTTTCGCCACGCCACCAAAAATTAGTGTTTACATTTTTAATGTCTGTATACATGGTCACCATCATGACATTTGTGATTACATTGGTGAATACAGGTCTTGCTGACGGCTTTCTCGTGCGCTGGCTTAAAGCCTTTGTCATTGCTTGGCCTGTCGCTTTTATACTGATATTGGTGGGTGGGCCCAGAATTCAAAAACTTGCTGGTAAGTTGATACGCCAAGACTCGTAAATGAGCTTGGCATATCAGTAGTGAGGATGACTGTTTAGTATTCGTTGGGAAGGTCCAGTTTCCAGCGTAGGGTTTCACCTGCTCGAAGTGGGACAATAACATCACTTCCAAATGGCATTTCATGAGGCGCTTGCCAAGCCTCCTTGATTAAGGTGACTTGAGTTTTGTTACGAGGTAATCTATAGAAATCAGCACCATAGTAACTTGCAAACCCTTCCAGTTTATCTAAAGCACCTAAATCTTCAAAAATTTCAGCATAAAGCTCGATGGCAGCATAGGCACTATAGCAACCGGCACATCCGCAGGCATTCTCTTTTGCACCTTTAGCGTGAGGAGCCGAATCAGTACCTAAGAAAAATTTATGATTACCGCTCACAACAACGTCCTGAAGTGCCTGTTGGTGTTTCTTGCGTTTTAAGATAGGCAAGCAGAATAGATGGGGTCGAATACCACCAACCAGCATATGGTTTCGGTTAAAGGCAAGGTGTTGCGGAGTAATGGTAGCGCCAATATTATCGCCATGAGACTGAACAAAGTCAGCTGACTCTTTTGTAGTGATATGCTCCACCACCATACGCATATTGGGATGACGTGCCACTAAAGGTGCAAGTATGTCATCTAAAAACTCTTTTTCACGATCAAAAATATCGACATGATTGTGAGTCACCTCACCATGCACTAACAGTGGCATTTTAGCCTCTGTCAAGGCTGCGCAAATATCATCCAGTTTACCTAAATCGGTGAGTCCAGAATCAGAGTTTGTTGTTGCACCGGCGGGGTAGAGTTTGACCGCTTTAACATGTTCCGTTTTACCTGCGGCTGAAATCATCTCCGCAGTCGTATTATCGGTGAGATACAAAGTCATTAAAGGGTTAAAATCAACCCCCTCTGGAACATGTGACAAAATGCGTTCGCGATAGGCTAAAGCCTGAGTGGCGTCAGTAACAGGTGGTTTTAAATTGGGCATGACAATAGCACGATGCATCTGTCTTGCAGTGGCGGGTACAACATGTTGAAGCACTTCACCATCGCGTAAATGTAGGTGCCAATCATCAGGACGGGTGATTGTTAAGCGGTCAGTCATCAAATGTAAACTCTTTCAATTAGGAATAAGTAGCTTCCTTGCTAAAATAAGTCCTTAATTTTAACACAAACCTGTTATCTTGCTGATAAGCATGCTCTAACCTTAAGGAAAGAGTATCGGCCTTATATCGAGAAACGTTTTACCAGGTCATTAAGGCGACTTGCTGTCGTGTTCAAGTTCTCACTCGCGCTCACATTATCAAGCACAGCTTCATTTGCTTCTTCTGATTGATGTCGAACGCTATCAATGCCGGCTTCAATACTTTCCAGTTGTTGAAGTTGTAGGCGCGTATGCTCTCCAATCTCTAAGTTTAGACGGCTGATCATACTGACCTGCTCGATAACTGATTCCAGTGACTGTGCGACAGACTGGGTGGCTTCGGTGTTGCGAGCAACCTGAGTTAAGCCATGAGTCATCGCTTCAACACCCATATCTGAGCCTGCTTGAATTTGTTCAATTAGCTCACGAATTTCTACTGTTGCATCGCTGGTCCGTTGCGCTAATTGACGAACTTCGTCGGCGACAACAGCAAACCCTCGTCCATGATCACCGGCGCGAGCGGCTTCAATAGCTGCATTCAGGGCCAGTAAGTTGGTTTGAGCCGATACATTTTGAATCACATTGATGACTTGGCCAATATTATCACTCTGCTGTTTAAGTGATTGAATCACTTCATTGGATTGGTTGACGGTATCCGCCAAGCTGGCCATTTCTCGTTTAGCGTTTTCGATATCTTGTTGGCTACGTTTGATCAATTCATCTGCTGCTTGGGCTTGTTCGCCTGCCTGGTTCCCACTATCAGCCACTTGGCGAACCATATCCGCTAACGCACTGGTGGAATCAATTATAGCGTGTTCACTCTGCTTTTGTTGCTCCAGCGCATCACGTGTTTTACTGGATGTGTTGGTCATCATAAGAGCGCTTTCACTGATGTTTTGAGCAGATTGAGTCATATCAACAACATTATGACGTAGCCCTTCGATCATCTCATTAACGGAAGCAATGACGGATTTCAGCTCACCTATCGCGCCATCGTCCATCACTCGGGTTCGTAGATCATTAGCCGTGACGCGTCGCACGCCCTCAACGAAATTAGCCAGTGGTTGCACCAGAATGCGCTGTAATAAAACACCAATCGTGATACTGACCGCTAACGCAATAAGGATAAAAATAAATAAAATTACAGGGACACTTTCGGCATTGCGTTGTGCTTGTAAGGCGCGATTGCCCGCTTCGTCAATACGCTCCATTTGATCAGACGCCACGGCTCGTTGAATGGCAGATAAAGATGTATCAATTTGTCGTTCAACTTCGGGAATGCTTTGCAAAGAGACCGTCAGCTGTTGCACTGACCCTGTGAGGTCGCTGATGACTGATTGTGTACTGCTATTGGATTGGTTAATCAGTCGCAACGCATTGTCCAGCACATCGGCCGAAGTCGCGCTCGTTTCAACCTGTTGGGCAGTGGCCTGTTGCGTTTGTTGGGCTAGTTGGTTCGCCTCAGTAGCCGTACGATTTGCAAGATCTAAGCTTCCTTGTTGAATACGGACAGACAGCTCAATCAAGGCTTCTGTATTAGCAATGATTTCAGCCGCTAAAGCGCGGCGCTCGGCAGAATCTTCCATGTTCGCATAGCGGCGTACTTCACCTCTAAAAGGTCTTAGCTCTCGTCTTAAGTTAACCAGCAATGAACGTGTGTCATCCGTTTGATCAACATTAAACATTGCGCTGGTCATTGCCGAGGTGCCACGAAAAATCAACTGCAGATTTTCTTCGAGTGCCTCAAGAGCTTCGGGTTCATTTTGGCTCAGTTTGTAGAAGTTGATAAGCGCTTGCAGTGCGTGTTGATTGATCTGTTGCGAGGCAGTAATCATCGCATGTAAAGGACCAGAAACCATTTCTAAGTTGGTTGCAATGTGATCAGTGACTTCACTGATTTTATTCATACTGTCAATTTGCTGAGAGGAGACTTCACGAAGCTGGTTAAGGCCAACATCTATCTCACTACTCGCTTGCTCAGTAACATCTAAGCGCTGTTGAAGGTCTTCTAAGGTGCTAAGAGAGTTTTGTGCCTCTGATAGCTGTTTGACCTGTTGTTCCATTTGCGTCAAGGCATCAACTGATAAGGAGAGGTTGTCTGCAACACTGGCGGTCTCAGATTGTAAGTATGTCAGGTCGTCGCTGAGTTTATTTGCGCTGAAAATAGCAAAGCCACCCGTGAACAACAAAATCGCAAGCATCAACCCAAACAGCACATTGATAATTAAACGTATACTCATTTTCTTTGTCATAATTAACACGCTTTTAGACTAAAGTTCATGTAAATATAACAGAAATCATGGAAAGTGCTTACTTTTAGCTTGTTTAATGATCAAAGTGTAGCGACTAGGTGTTTCAAGATAAAAATGGTGTTGATTTGGTTTTTTGAAATGCTTATCGTGCTAATCCAGTAATTTCTTAGTCACTTCATTCAAGTGATTCAAAGAATCCTGCGATTCTTTGAGCAGTTGGCTCCATCCGTCAGGAGGATGCCCGCTGTTGAGCATTTTTTCAAATACGCGATAAGCATCCGTTTTACTGCCATAAGCGCGTTTATTTTTTTCGTCATTTACCCAGACAAACACGATTATTTTGGATGCAGAATCAAATCGAAAAAAAAGCCTATATTGCTGGAAAAATTTCGCACGAAACCAATGTTTGTGATCATTTCCAAGTGTACCTCCCTGTCGATAATCTGGTAGTGATGGATCTTGAGGGATGACTTCAAATGCTAGTTTGGCAATAGCGGCTAAGCGTTTAGTAACGCTTTTCTTTTCGAAATTTTGAGGGTCTTTTTCTTTAAGTATTTCAACTTTCTCGATAAGAGAATCAAGCTCATCGAGAAATAGCGGGTGACAAAATACTGTCCACCCGTTGATAACGAGACTAGTTTGATCTGGCAAAATTATTCGTCCTCATCGTCCAGCGGTGCATTCAGATCGACTTCGATTCCACCAACAAGATTTTGGATACGAGAGACAAGTTCGGGAGTTGTTGCTTTTAATTTTTGAGGGTTGGCTTGAATGTCATTTGCCAGAAAGCTCAAAAAGCTACCAAGAACCGGATCGGTCTCATCTTGATCTGCACGTGACATGAGCACATTGCCATCAGGTTGGATGGTGTATCGAATTTTTGCCCGCTTGCCCAAGTGTAATGCCTTACGAACGGCGTCAGGAACAGTCGTCTGATACCTGTCAGTCAGGGTAGATTCTGTTATGAGTAAGTTGTTGGTCATGATGAACATCTCTATAAGGAAAATGAAACTAATTGAAAGGTAATGCAATTGCATTGTCGTGTCAAGATTGCTTCTTCCCCCGTCTTGCTGCCAGTAAAAATAAAGCGGAAATACTAGAAGCAGGCAAAGAAATTACCTGTCGAAGATCGGTATGTGTAGGGTAGGGTTGAATTCATTGAGAACCCCCAGTGTCACCTGTGAGTGTCACCAATCGGGTAGGGGATGTTCTCTTGATAAGAAAATGATTGTGAATCAATCATTTAGTGCAATATGGTGGAGGTGGCGGGTTTCGAACCCGCGTCCGCCAATCCTCTGCCTTAGGACCTACATGCTTAGGCTTCTCTATTGTGTTAACCCATCACGACCCGAGAGCCAGGGTGTTAAGGGCGAGCTCTTTTAGTTTTAACCGTTCAGCTTAGAGCGAAGCATCCGGGCGATTCTGTCTCATATGACACCGCGAACCTCTGAGTTACAGACACCTTAGAGTGCGGCGCTAGCTGACTTATGCAGCTAGAGCGTAGTTATCGTCGTTTGCAACTATAACTGTGTGATGAGGGATTTACGAGAATCATCACGTTCTCGGCATGCACCCAAGGGTTCGTAATCGGCGTCGAAGCCATGTCACCCCCGGATAATCCGCCAGTATAGCGGAAGAACAGATAAACCAAAAGCCTTAAGTCGCCGCCATGATGCGCTGCTTTTGGCGATCCCAGTCTTTTTCTTTTTCTGCGGCACGCTTATCGTGTAGCTTCTTACCTTTCACGAGTGCAATTTCACATTTTACGTGACTTTGTTTCCAGTAAAGTGCCAAAGCAACACAGGTATAGCCCTTGGCTTGTGTCGCACCGATTAGACGGTCAATCTCTCGCTTGTTGAGTAAGAGTTTTCTATCGCGGCGCGGATCGGCAAGCGTGTGAGTGCAGGTTGAAATAATTGGCGTGAAGTGAGCGCCAACGAGCCAAGCTTCACCATCTTTTAAGACAACATAGGAGTCAACGAGTTGCGCACGACCCGCACGCAAGCTTTTGACTTCCCATCCAGACAGCACCAAGCCTGCCTCGAGCTTTTGTTCGATGCTATATTCGTGGCGTGCCTTTTTGTTTTGGCAGATGGTCGAACTGGTAGGTTTTGCTTTCTTTTTTGACATGCGCGAATTATATAGACGAGACACAGGCTTTGAAAGCTGTTTTACTTAACAGATAAATGAGTAGCTTATCGAGGGAGATTTTATAAGTGACACAAAGGGCAAGGGAGCTGTGGTCAAACCGAAGCGTATTTATTCTAGCCTTAATGGGATCTTCTATAGGTCTCGGAAACATATGGCGATTTCCCTATCTGGTCAGTGAGCAGGGTGGGGGAACCTTTGTGCTTGTGTATTTGGCTTGTGTGCTCTTGCTGGGTGTACCCATGATGATTGCCGAGGCGTTGATTGGAAGGCAAACGCGCCTTAACCCTGCTTCAGCAATGCAACGTTTGAGTGAAGAGAGTGGAGCTTCTCGGCGTTGGCTGTGGGTAGGAGGCCTTTCAATCGTCACCAGCGTGCTGGTTTTTTCTTTTTATGCTGTGGTGGCCGCTTGGATATTTTATTACGTTTTTGCGCTGATCTCTGGGCAACTGATTGACGTCGGGCTTGATCAAGCAACCAGCTTCTTTGGTCAGATCTTAATGGTGACAGATGGTTTAATCATCAGTCATACACTCTTCATGTTAGTGATAATGCTTATTTTAGCAGCGGGTGTCAGGCGAGGTCTTGATCGAGCCATTCGCTATTTAATGCCGTTAATGCTGTTGCTTCTATTAATATTGCTGATTTATGCCACTCAAACCGGATATTTTGCACAGGCCTACTTTCATCTGTTTAGCCTTCAATCAGCTCCGGTGAGCGGGTCGATGGTGATGGCCGCAATTGGACATGTGTTCTTTACTTTTTCTCTAGGGATGGGTGTGGTGATGACTTATGGCTCTTATTTGAGCCGTAAAGAGTCTATTGGTCAAACGGTCGCTTGCGCGGGCGTTATGGACACTTTGCTGGCCGTATTAGTCGGTCTTGTTGTTTTTCCCATTCTAATGTCTGCTCATATGGAGCCTGATTCAGGGCCAGGTTTGCTGTTTATCACTATGCCAGTTGCGCTTGGACAGATGCATGCAGGGCAGGCACTGACAGTGTTGTTTTTCCTGTTTGTGGGTGTTGCTGCAGTGACGTCTGCTATTTCTTTAATGGAACCGATGACAGCGTGGTGTGAGCAACGATGGAACCTTACACGAGTTATATCTGCTGTGTTAAGTGTTTCCTTTGCGTGGGTACTGAGTTTGATTGTGCTTTTATCCTTTAGTCATTTTGCCAATATAACTCTGTTTAATATGAATCTATTCGAGCAGGTGAGTACACTAACAACCTATGTTTTGCTACCTGTCGTGGGGTTGTGTGTGATGATTTTTGTGGGTTGGGTGCTCACGAGGCGAACGACACAGGATGCACTCTCAATGCGGCTGGTTTTTTACTATATTTGGCGCTTTTGCTTATGTTTCTTGGTGCCGATAGCGGTTAGCATTATTTTTGTCGTAAATCTGTATAATGTCCCTTTTTAACAAGCTGATAGATTGATGTTCAATGACCGAAATACACAAAAGTGCGTTGGTTCTTCATACAGCTGAGCAAATGTTTGATTTGATAAATGATGTGGGTAACTATCCTAGCTTCGTTCCTTGGTGTGCGAAAACGGAAGTCTTGCATGAATCGGATACTGAAATACAGGCAACACTTCATGTTGCCAAAGCTGGGTTGCATTACACCTTTACAACGCGCAATCGAAAACAACGCCCTTCCTATATGGATATGGCGTTAGTAGAAGGGCCTTTTTCAGATTTTTCAGCGGCTTGGCATATTACGCCACTCAGCGATGAAGCGTGCAAAGTTGAATTTACAATGAAGTATCAATTTGCTGGGAAGCTAGCCAGTATGGCGATGAGCAAAGTGTTTGCCGGTGTCGCTTCTACCATGGTTGATGTGTTTGTTGAGCGTGCTGATAAGCTTTATGGTTGAGGTAGATGAGATGATTCGAATTGAAGTCGCCTATGCGCTACCGGATGAGCAGAAAATTATTAGCCTGAATGTGCATCCAGAGACAACAGTGCATGAAGCGATTGTGCAATCGAAAATTCATGAGCTGTTTCCGCAAATAAATCTTGATACAGATCCTGTTGGCATTTTTGGGAAAGCAGTTAAAACTCCTAAAGTCACAACCCTGCGAGAAGGTGATCGAATAGAGGTCTATCGTCCTTTACTGGCAGATCCTAAAGAAATTAGAGCAAGAAAGGCGGCAGAAAAAGCCGCATCCAGTTAGTCGCTATTACCGGGTTTAAAATCACCGCTCATTCGAACAAGTTGGCCATTTTCAAAGAAAAGTGATAAACGTTCTTGTTCTCGTGGACCGCCACCACGTTGCATACTGTATAGATAATCCCAGCGCTCACCCGCAAACGTATCGGTTATGAGTGGAGTGCCCATGATGAACCTGACTTGGCTGTAGGTCATGCCAGGCCTGAGTTGATCAACCATTTCTTGGGTTACAACATTGCCTTGGGGAATGTCTATTTTATAGACTCCTGGAAAGCAAGCTGACAGAAAAAAAGTGGTCACTAAGACAATCAAAATTTTTTGCATGGGTAAATAACTTCCACTTTGAAGCGTAAACATTGATAATAAGTCTACCATTGCAGATCCCAAACCGCATAGTAATTAGAGACAGATTATGGCTATTGAGAATCAAGAACTTCGTAAAGCAGGACTTAAAGTCACCTTGCCTAGGGTGAAAATCTATCAGTTGCTTGAGCGTGCAGGAGAGGGAGAGCATTTTAGTGCTGAAGATATTTATAAAATGTTGATGGAAATGGGCGATGATGTTGGATTAGCAACAGTATATCGTGTGCTAACTCAATTTGAGTCGGCGGGCCTTGTGTGTCGTCATCATTTTGAAGGTGGTCATTCGGTGTTCGAGTTGGCGCGAGATGATGATCATGATCACATGGTTTGTGTGAAGACAGGACGTGTTTGCGAATTTACCGATCCGCGCTTAACTGAACTACTAGATGAGATCGCAGAAAAAAACGGTTTTGTTATTTCTGACCGTACTCTTTACCTGTATGGTCAATTCAAAGAATAATACAGCCTAGTCGTACTGGCGCCGCTAATGTTGATTAGTTAGGTTAATTCAGTGGCGCCAAGTTAACAGATCAATGCTTCAACATCTCTTTAGCATGAAGAAGTGTCGCATCTGTCAGCTGAATACCGCCCAGCATCCTAGCGACTTCTTGTAAGCGAGCGTTGTTATCTAGCGGCGTAATCTGCGTGCATGTCAGATTTTGCTGATTCTGTTTGCTTACATACAGGTGTTGATGGCCTTGAGATGCGACTTGCGGTTGATGTGTCACGCACAGTATTTGAGCTTTTGTGCCCAATTGTCTGAGTAATTTACCGACAACCTCCGCAATGGCGCCTCCTATACCGACATCGACCTCATCAAAAACCAACGTGGGCGTGCTTGATGTTTGTGCTGTGATCACTTGAATGGCCAGACTGATTCTTGATAGCTCACCTCCTGAAGCAACCTTCGCTAAAGGTCGAGCAGTTTGACCACGATTTGTGGCAATTAAAAACTCAACATCTTCCAGCCCTTGAGCGCTCCATTTCGCCTCCTCAAGTGGTTTGAGTTGTGCTGTAAAGTGCGCATCGTTCATGCCAAGTTTGTGTAGTTGCTGATCTACCGCTTTGGCCAGTTCGGATGCATGCGTTTTGCGTGCTTCGCTCAAAGTTCTAGCCTGCTGTAAAAAAGCCTCACGCGCAGACGCGGTGTCTTCACGAAGCAGTTCGATGGCTTCATCAGAGCTATGAAGACTCTCCATTTCAGTTTCTAGTGTTTCTTGGAGTGCGATCAGTTGCTCTGGTTGCACGCGGTGTTTGCGTGCGACGTCATAAATGAGTGTAAGCCGCTCTTCAACTTCGTTGAGCCTTTCAGGGTTTAACTCTACGCTATCCAGATAGTTACGCAGCTCATGAGTTGCTTCATCAATGACAATTTGGGCGTTATTAAGCATTTCGCTGACGGTTGCGATGGTCGGTGCGTGTTGGCTTAATTGATGGAGTAGTTGTTGGCTTTGATTCAGTAGGCTAATGCAGTTGTATTCGTCATGCTCCGACACAATTTGCATGACTTGATGCCCGCTTTGCAATAGTTGTCCGGCATGCTCTAGCTTTTTTTGCTCTTGCTCCAATGCCTCAAGTTCATCCGCTTGAAGCGCGAGTTGAACGAGCTCTTCTAGCTGGTAGCTGAGTAATTGTATTCGTGCGGTTTTTTCATCACTGTCTTCGGTTAACTGAGCCAGTTTTCGCTCACAGCTTTGCCATTGTTGATAGTGTTGACGAACTTGATCGGCCAGCGTGCGTTGCTGAGCAAAATCATCCAGCAATGTGCGATGATAGTCTTTTCGAAGCAAGCGTTGATGTTCATGTTGTCCATGGATGTCGACCAAAAACTGCCCAAGCTCTTTGAGTTGGGTTAACGGCGTCGGTTGTCCGTTAATATAACCACGGCTACGTCCCTCTCGGGTAACGACGCGTCTAATTTGACACTCCTCAGACTGTTCTAAATCATGTGCTTTGAGCCACTCTTCTGCTTCGGGAATTGTACTCAAATCAAATGTGGCTGTGATTTCGGCACGCTCTTGACCTTCGCGAACGGTGTCGCTATCTGCTCGGTCACCCAGCGTTAAACCTAATGCATCAAGCATAATAGACTTACCAGCGCCGGTCTCTCCGCTGATGACTGTCATTCCACTGTTGAGTTCAAGTTCAAGTGTGTCAACAAGTGCAAAGTTTTTAATCAATAAGTGCGTCAGCATGGTCGTAATATATGTTTATTTATACAGTGGTATGTATAAGGTATTTTTGTTTTAACTGCAAGTGCAATGCAAAATTAACGATAAAATGCGTCATAAAATTTTCAAAAATCCTTGAATCATTAAACATCGTCCCCATAGTACAAGCAATCTTGAGCGATTGCAGATAATGACAGGAGAAATTGGATGGCGAGCGATCAGCAAAAAAACTCGGAAACGACACCGGAAACCCCGGAGTCGGTGCATACTGCTGAAGATGTCACCCTGGCCACTGAGCAGAAAGAGGTACCTAACCCATCAGTGGATGAAGAGCAGGACTCTTTGGATCAAGAGCAAGAAAGTGATCCTGTGAACGATGATGTGCAAACGCAATTAGCGCTTGCTAAAGATGAAATTGAGCGTCTAAAGCAAGCGTTAGTGGACACACAACTCAGAGCACAAGCTGAAGTACAGAATGTCCGTCGTCGAGCAGAGCAGGATGTCGAAAAGGCCCACAAGTTTGCGCTTGATAAATTTGCGCAAGAACTCCTGCCTGTGATTGATAGTTTGGAGAGAGCAGTTGAAGCCTGCTCATCTGAAGACGAGGCAGTGGTGGCGTTGCGTGAAGGCGCTGAGATGACCTTGAAGCTATTCCTTAGCAGTGTTGAAAAATTCAATTTAATGGTCGTCGACCCCGTTGGGCAACCCTTTGACCCTGAGTTACATCAGGCGATGTCGTTGGTTGATGCACCGGATGCCCAACCAAATTCGGTCGTTGCCGTGATGCAAAAGGGATACACCTTGAATGGTCGTTTAGTGCGTCCAGCTATGGTGATGGTTGCAAAAGGCTAAGAATTCGCAAAATGATGCTTGAAATATCTTAGAGCAACCCCATTAACAGATCATCAGTTAACACACAGAATTTCTACCGCCTAGCAGTGAATCAGCAAGCGGTAAACGAATACGGAGCGAAAAATGGGAAGAATTATTGGTATTGACTTGGGAACAACTAACTCTTGTGTGGCCATTCTTGATGGTGACAAGACCCGAGTTATCGAAAATGCTGAAGGTGATCGTACAACGCCTTCTATCATCGCTTTCACTAATGACGGCGAAACTCTGGTTGGTCAGTCAGCAAAGCGTCAGGCTGTTACTAACCCAGATAACACCTTGTTTGCGATCAAGCGTTTAATTGGTCGTCGCTATGAAGACGATGTGGTTCAAAAAGACATCAAAATGGTGCCTTACAAAATCATGAAGGCAGACAATGGGGATGCATGGGTTCAGGTGCGTGATAACAAAATGGCACCACCGCAGGTATCCGCTGAAGTCTTGAAGAAAATGAAGAAGACAGCAGAGGACTACTTAGGTGAGCCAGTCACTGCGGCTGTCATCACGGTTCCTGCATACTTCAACGACTCTCAGCGTCAAGCGACTAAAGACGCTGGCAAAATCGCTGGTCTAGAAGTGAAGCGGATCATCAACGAGCCTACTGCAGCTGCATTAGCCTATGGTATGGATCAGTCCAAAGGCGATAAAACTATTGCTGTCTATGACTTGGGTGGTGGTACGTTCGACGTGTCAATCATCGAAATTGCTGATGTTGATGGTGAGCACCAGTTTGAAGTATTAGCGACCAATGGTGATACTTTCTTGGGTGGTGAAGATTTTGACCTAGCTGTGATCAACTACTTGGCTGATCAGTTCAAGAAAGAGTCTGGCATTGACCTGCATAACGATCCTTTGGCATTACAGCGTCTTAAAGAAGCAGCTGAAAAAGCGAAGGTTGAGTTATCTTCATCTCAGCAAACCGATGTCAACCTGCCGTATATCACTGCTGATGCGACAGGGCCTAAGCACTTAAATGTTAAGCTGACACGTGCCAAATTGGAGTCTTTAGTAGAAGACTTGGTTGAGCGTTCACTTGAACCTTGCAAAATAGCTCTGAAAGATGCGGGTCTATCTGCCTCTGAAGTAGATGAAGTGATTTTGGTGGGTGGACAAACGCGTATGCCTTTGGTGCAAAAGCGAGTGACTGACTTCTTCGGTAAAGAGCCTCGTAAAGATGTGAATCCAGATGAGGCGGTTGCTATTGGTGCTGCTATTCAGGGTGCTGTTCTATCGGGTGATGTGAAAGACGTTTTATTGCTTGATGTAACACCTTTGACCCTAGGTATTGAAACCATGGGTGGTGTTGCAACACCTTTGATTGATAAGAACACTACTATTCCGACTAAAAAGTCTCAGGTGTTCTCTACCGCTGATGACAATCAGACAGCTGTGACCATTCACGTTGTTCAAGGTGAGCGTAAACAAGCCAACCAGAATAAGTCTTTAGGGCGTTTTGATTTGGCTGATATTCCACCTGCTCCACGTGGTGTGCCTCAAGTCGAAGTTACCTTCGATATCGATGCGAACGGTATCTTGAATGTATCGGCTAAAGATAAGGCTACTGGCAAGCAACAGTCGATTGTGATCAAAGCTTCTTCGGGGCTGAGTGATGAAGAAGTTGAACAAATGGTTCGTGACGCTGAAGCGCATGCTGAAGAGGATCGTAAGTTTGAAGAACTTTCTCAAGTGCGCAACCAGGGCGATGCCATGGTGCATACAGCGAAGAAAACACTGAAAGATGCGGCGGATAAGGTTTCTGACGAAGAAAAAACAGCCATCGAAGCGGCCATCACTGAGCTAGAAGAAGCGCTCAAGGGTGATGATAAGGCGTCGATTGAAAGTAAAACAGAAGCTTTAACTGAAGCGGTCTCAGGTGTTGCACAAAAGATGTATGCTGATGCGGCCGCAACTGAAGGTGCGCAAAGCGAGCAAGCAGAGGAAAAGCCCGCTGATGATGTGGTTGATGCCGAGTTTGAAGAAGTAAAAGATGACAAGAAGTAAGTCTTGTTAACTCGACTTAACCTATTGAAATGAGGCGACGCGGGCTAGTGCCCGCGTTGTCGTGTCCGGCTCCCGCAGGAGTCATCGTTAACCGGATCAGATTCGGACTATGTCAAAGAAAGACTATTACGAACTACTGGGTATCTCACGCGATGCCTCAGACCGCGATATTAAAAAAGCCTATCGTCGTTTGGCGATGAAATATCACCCTGATCGAAACCCAGATGATAAAGAGGCTGAGAATAAGTTTAAGGAACTGAGTGAAGCCTACGAGGTTCTTTCAGACTCACAGAAAAAGGCAGCCTATGATCAGTTTGGACATGCCGGTGTGGATGGCCAAGGCATGGGTGGTGGATTCCATGGTGGCTTTGAAGGTAACTTCTCAGACATCTTTGGTGATGTCTTTGGTGATATCTTTGGCGGCGGCGGTGGACGCCGTAGCAGTGTTCAGCGAGGCGCTGACCTAAGATATAACCTTGACTTGACTTTGGAAGAGGCAGTGCGTGGCTGTGAGAAAAGCCTGCGTGTACCGACCTTGGTAGGCTGTGAAGTATGTGACGGCACAGGTGCTAAACCAGGTACCAGTGCCAAAACCTGTGGTACCTGTGGCGGTATGGGCCAGGTGCGGATGCAACAGGGCTTTTTCTCGGTTCAGCAAACCTGTCCAACCTGTCATGGCCGAGGCAAAGTGATCTCAGATCCATGTCATGCGTGTCATGGTCAAGGGCGAGTTGAAAAGGTCAAAACACTTCAGGTGAAAATTCCCGCCGGTGTGGACACTGGCGATCGTATTCGTTTATCAGGTGAAGGTGAAGCTGGTAGCCATGGTGGTCCAGCCGGTGACTTGTATGTTCAAGTGAATGTACGAGAGCATCCAATCTTTCAGCGTGACGGTAAGCATTTATACTGTGAGGTGCCAATCAGTTTTGTTGATGCGGCTTTGGGTGGTGAGCTAGATGTACCCACGCTCGATGGGCGCGTTAAGCTAAAAGTTCCGGCAGAGACGCAAACAGGTAAGCTCTTCCGCTTGCGTGGCAAGGGTATTTCTCCTGTCAGAGGAGGTAGTGTTGGTGACTTGATGGTTAAAGTGATTGTCGAGACGCCGGTGAGCTTAAATAGCCGTCAAAAAGAGTTATTACGTGAGTTCCAGGAAACCACAGAAGAGGGTAAGCATAAGCACAGCCCTAAGCGTCATGGTTTTTTTGACTCTGTAAAGAAATTTTTTGAAGACATGACCTAATTTATCGCATGGGATAAGCAGGTATCAGATGCTGAGAATTGCAGTAACAGGTGCGGCAGGCCGCATGGGCAAGACCTTGATTGAAGCGATCAATCAAGCAGATGGTGCTATTTTAACAGCCGCTATAGTGGAGCCTACGAGTAGCTTACTGGGTGCAGATGCTGGCGAGCTAGCAGGACTGGGTAAACTCGGTGTGCAACTGAGTGGTTCGTTGAGTTCAGTTGCGGACGATTTTGATTTATTGATCGATTTCACAGCACCCGAGGTCACTATGGAAAATCTTGCCTTTTGTGAAGCAAAGGGTAAAAAGATGGTGATTGGTACCACTGGATTGTCACCGGATCAGAAACAGCGCTTACAAGATGCATCCGCTAACATGGCCATTGTTTTCGCGCCAAATATGAGCGTCGGCGTTAACCTGTGCTTTAAGCTACTCGAAATAGCCGCTAACGCCTTAGGGGATGATGGTGGCTACGATATCGAGGTAATTGAGGCACATCATCGGCACAAGGTAGATGCACCATCAGGAACGGCCCTACGTATGGGAGAGGTGGTTGCGGATGCATTAGGTCGTGATCTGTCTCAATGTGCGGTATATGGTCGAGAAGGTCAAACTGGGCCACGCCGTGAAAAAGAGATAGGCTTTGAAACGATTAGAGCGGGTGATGTGGTTGGAGATCATACGGTGCTATTCGCGACAGACGGTGAGCGGATTGAAATTACGCACAAGGCTTCCAGTCGTATGACCTTTGCTAAAGGTGCTGTGCGTGCATCACTTTGGCTAGCGGATCAGTCCTCAGGTCTTTTTGATATGCAAGATGTACTGAATCTAAAGTAACTCATCATCCACGCAATACTATCAAGTCAGGCGCCACTAGGCGCCTTC